>NZ_QSDP01000009.1:0-85350 GCF_003463685.1 Parabacteroides sp. AM58-2XD | reverse complement strand
GATGCTTATTGCTGGTAGGTTGCTCCTCAGCAGAGCCTACTTCCTCTTAACATCCTGATACAAAGATAAATTATAAAAGTTAATTAATAATGAATTATCCAACTTTGTTTGGATTTTAAATGGAATGATGGTATGAAAAGACTCTTCATCATACAGATGTTGCTATGGTGTGCTATGGTTGTGGTCGCACAGAAGCAAACATTTACGATACAAGGAACAATTATTGATCCGTCATTTAATAATGAACCGTTGTCAGGGGTGAATGTATACCTGAAGGATCGTCCGGGTGTCGGTACGGCTTCGGATATAGATGGTAAATTTTTTATAAAGGCCAGTAAAGGCGATATGATTGTCTTTACTTATTTGGGATATGATAATTTTGAATACCAAGTCGCAAAAGAAGAAAAGAATTTGGTTGTCAAAATGGTAACTTCTTCGGTTCAGTTGGAGGAAGCTGTTGTTACTGCTATGGGTAATAAACAACGGAAAATCAGTGTGCTTAGTGCTGTTTCAACTGTTGATACAAAAGATTTGCAAGTGCCGTCTACGTCGATCAATAACATGTAGGGAGGTAGAGTTGCCGGGGTAATTTCTTTACAAACGAGTGGAGAGCCCGGTAAAAATATATCGGAATTCTGGGTTCGCGGTATGAGTACTTTCGGTGCAAATAGTAGTGCTTTGGTGCTTATTGACGGCTTGGTAGGAGATCTGAGTCATATAGAACCTGCTGATATTGAAAGCTTTTCTGTACTGAAGGATGCCTCTGCAACCGCAGTATATGGGGTGAGAGGTGCTAATGGGGTTGTATTGGTGACAACCAAACGTGGAACGGTGGATCGTTTGAGAATTACAGCGCGCGCAAATTTGACAGTATCAACATTGAAGCGTTTGCCGGAATACGTGGGAGCTTACGATTATGCCAAGTTGGCCAATGAAGCTCGGGTAGTATCAGGATCAACTCCTTTATATTCTCCCATGGAAATGGATTTGATCAAATACCAGCTTGACCCGGATTTATATCCGGACGTAAACTGGCAGAATGAGGTTTTGAATAAGACGTCTTTGCAGCAAACTTATTATATCAATGCGCAGGGGGGAGGTAGTATCGCCCGTTATTTCATCAGTTTGGGAATGTCTGATGAAGGCGCCGCCTATAAACAGGATAAGAATAGTAAATATAAGGCCGGTTCCGGATATAATACATATAATTATAGAACGAACTTGGATGTTAATGTGACGAAGACGACTCAAGTCTATTTGGGACTCGACGGAACTTTGACATCTAAAAAAGAACCGGGTATGGCAAATACCGACTATTTGTGGTATGCACAAGCCGCTCTGACTCCACTTACGATTCCTACTACTTATTCAAATGGTATGTTACCGGCTTATGGAACGGGTAGCCAGTATTCTCCTTATGTGATGTTGAACCATACGGGGATGAAAACGTCCGAGACCTATTCCAATATGGTGACGCTTGCTTTAACTCAGGATTTTTCTCCGATCCTGAAGGGGTTAAAGGTAAAGATACAGGGTGCTTTAAACAATAAGAGTTACTATGATGAAACACGCTATGTTTTGCCTGATATGTATTATGCGGTGGGACGTTCGACTGACGGGGAGTTGAAGTTGGTAAAGAAAATTAATGCGGAAGCGGCTCAGTTTATGAATTATCAGCGGCAATGGCGTAAATACCATTTTGAAGCAAATGTGAATTATGAAAATATGATCGGTGACGATCATCGTTTTACCGGATTGCTTTACTACTATATGAGTGATGAGAAAGACACATATAATGTAAAAACAAGTATGGACGCGATACCAAAGAGGTATCAAGGGTTATCCGGACGTGTGACATATGGTTTTAAGGATACTTATTTCGTTGATGCCAACTTTGGTTATACCGGCTCTGAAAATTTCCGTCCTGGACAGCAATTCGGTTTTTTCCCTTCCGGTGCAATCGGCTGGGTTCCGACAAACTATGACTTTATGAAAAAAGCGTTGCCTTGGTTGAACTTCTTGAAATTCAGATTCTCTTACGGGCAAGTAGGTAACGACCGTATTTCGGATAAACGATTCCCTTATCTGACTATTATCAATTCGACCGCGAATACTGGTTGGGGAAGTCGTTATTCCTGGGGGGTAAACGAGTCTATCGTCGGCGCGGATAATCTGGCCTGGGAAAAATCAACAAAAGCGGACTTAGGTATTGAAGGTCGTTTGTTTGATGAACGAGTGAATTTTGTTGTGGACTTTTTTAATGATCAACGTGAAGGTATTTTCCAACAGCGTACCCAGGTTCCTGATTTTGCAGGTATTATAACGATGCCTTTTGGTAATGTCGGGCGTATGAGAAGTTATGGATCTGATGGTAATATTTCGTATACACAAACATTTGGCAAAGACTTTACTTTTACGGTTCGTGGAAACTTTACCTATTCGACAAATGATGTTCAAGACTGGGAACAGGCATATCCTAAATATGAATATCAACGTATTGCAGGTAATCCGTTGAATATACAGAGAGGATATATAGCTTTAGGGTTGTTTAAGGATGATCAGGATGTGGCAAGTAGTCCAGCCCAGTTCGGTACGGTTCGCCCAGGGGATATCAAATATAAAGATGTCAATGGAGATGGAAAAATAACGACTGACGACAAGGTTCCTTTATCTTTTTCTGATTATCCACGGTTGATGTATGGTTTTGGCGGTGAGTTCAGATATAAAAATCTAACCTTGTCGGTATTGTTTAAAGGTACCGGTAACACAGACTATTATAAGGCCGGTTTACCGGATGGTTATGGCAATTATGATGTGTATGAAATGGGGTATATACCGTTCCATAAAGCAGTAGTTGGTAATGTTCCGGTACAGGCTGGTATCCAGGCAAACCGATGGACTCCGGCCTGGTATTCAGGAGATCCGTCTACAGAAAATCCTGATGCCATGTTTCCTCGTTTGACTTATGGA
Organism: Parabacteroides sp. AM58-2XD; assembly: GCF_003463685.1. Classification (NCBI taxonomy): domain Bacteria; kingdom Pseudomonadati; phylum Bacteroidota; class Bacteroidia; order Bacteroidales; family Tannerellaceae; genus Parabacteroides; species Parabacteroides sp. AM58-2XD. The sequence continues at coordinate 82,380 of NZ_QSDP01000009.1, read as the reverse complement.
AAGAATGAGAACAATACACAAGTCTCGACTTTCTGGAAAGGTAATTCCAAATATTTGCGTTTACAGGAAATCAGCTTGACCTATAACCTGAAGTCTTTAGGTTGGTTGAACAATGTAGGAATTTCCTCTGTAGACCTTCAATTGGTCGGTTATAATCTTTGTGTATGGGATAAGGTAAAGACGGTAGATCCGGAACAAGCCGGTAAGAACGGGAATGTATATCCGATACCGGCCCGGTATGCGATACAGATGTATGTTAATTTCTAAAAATAACGGAATATGAGATATTTAAGATATTTGAAGCATTTAATCATTGTTGCTTTTATTGCTTTGTATTGTTCTATGAGTTCGTGTAATTATCTGAATGTTGATGATTATTTTATGGATACGTTGGGATATGATTCGATCTTTCAGAATAAGTTGAATTTACAACAATATTTATGGGGTACGGCAGCCTTTTTTTATGATGAAGGAGCTATTTGGGGGAGTACGTATACACCGGGAGTTGTCGGTTCGGATGAAGCTTTTACTATGTGGGACCATGATGAGTATCCGGGTACGCAATTTGTGTTGGGAAATATAAATCCTGACAACTTGATGAGTATGAATGTCTGGCCGCAAATGTATAAGATCATACGGAAAACCAATCTTATTTTTCAACGAATAGATGAATGTAAAGATCTTACGACCTTAGAAGAGCGTGAGATATTAGGATATGCTCATTTTATGCGTGCTTATGCCTATTATCATATATTGATGAATTTTGGTCCGGTTGTTTTGATAGGTGATGAAACCCTGGAGACGAATGAGAAACCGGAGTATTACAACCGGGAAAGAGCGACCTATGACGAGTCGGTAGATTATATTTGTGATGAGTTGGAGTTGGCTGCGAAATATATACCTCTTACTGTTTCTATGGGGCAATTCGGACGTCCTACCCGTGGAGCGGCTTACGGTCTGATTGCGCGTCTGCGTTTGCAGCAGGCAAGTCCTTTGTTTAACGGTGGTGCAGCTGCTAAAACCCATTTCGCAGCCTGGAAACGTACGGTCGATGGAGTTGATTATGTTTCACAGCAATATGACGAAAAGAAATGGGCGGTTGCCGCTGCGGCAGCAAAACGGGTGATTGATATGGGAGTTTATGAGTTATATACGGTAAAACGTGACTCGACAACTATGCCGTTACCCAAAAATGTACCTTCGGGAGATTTTCCAAATGGGGCGGGTAATATCGACCCTTTCAAGTCGTATAGCGATATGTTTACAGGAGAAGCGTTGTCTCAAAAAAATACGGAATTTGTGTGGGGGCGTATTTCCGGTAATGTAAGAAACTATACCCGGCATGCGTTTCCTATTGATAATTTAGGTGGTTGGAATGGTATGGCTATTCCTCAAAAGATTGTAGATGCGTATTATATGGTAGACGGTCGTGATATCAACGATTCGAGCGAAGAATATCCTTATTCGGAAATCGGATTTTCCAGTGAGAAGCAATCCTTCTCCGGTTATCAGTTGAATAATGGCGTATATAATATGTATATGAACAGAGAAATGCGCTTTTATGCCTCTATCGGTTTCAGTGAATGTTTCTGGCCTTGTTTTTCTACAAGCGAGAGTGGACGCAGAAATCAGACGATCACCTATTTTAAGGGTGGAAATTCCGGGAAAGACCGTACAAATTCAGATATTCGAAATTACCCGATCACAGGTTACGTAATCAAGAAGTTTATCCACAAAGACGATGCCTGGGCCGGAAATGATGCGGAGACACTGGAAAAACCTTTCCCTATAATCCGATATGCAGAAATTCTTCTTTCTTATGTGGAAGCACTCAACAACCTGACGGGAGGGCATACTATTACAGATGCTGAAGGTAATAGTCAGACATTTACCAGGGATGTGAATGAGATGGCTAAATATTTTAATATGATCCGTTACCGTGCCGGGCTTCCGGGATTGACATCTGCTGAATTATTATCCCCTGATCAAATGTTTGATTTAATAGTACGCGAAAGAATGATCGAGTTCTTACATGAGAATCGTCGTTTCTATGACGTACGTCGCTGGGGTATTTATGAAGAAGTCGACAAAGAGCCTATTGTCGGAATGGATACCGAATCGCGTAAAGACAGTTATTATGAGCGCACGGTGGTCAATCATCCGATAGCCAGAAATCGTAAAGTCGAAAGAAAAATGATCTGGTTGCCTATTAGTCGCCAGGAGATTAGAAAAGTACCGAAAATGGATCAAAATCCGGGATGGGATAATTAATAATATTAAAATGTATAGATATGATAAATAAGGTAATATATAGAATAACCGCATGTTTGTTCTTTTCCGGACTTGTTGCTTGTAGCCAGAGTGATGTGTTTAAGGAAGAACAATATAAAAAAGTGCTTTATGTGCTAAGTGATGATAATATGGCTTTTCAGGTTATTCATTCGCTAAATGAGACAGAAAGTACTGGTTATTTGACTTTATATGCAGGAGGGACGTTGGACATAGATCAGGATATAACGTTTACGCTGGAACCCGATGAGGAGTTGTTGGATGAATATAATCTGCTGAACTATGATTTGGATACGGATAAATACGCAAAAAGATTGGATCCGTCTAAATACACGATCGAGTCATATTCGGTAACAATGAAGCAGGAGGGAGAAATGCCCTATGCTTTATTGCCGATCAAGATACGTCCGGAAGGACTTTCTCCGGACTCTTTATATATGATACCATTGAAGCTGACAGGCGTTTCTGCTTATGAAATTAATCCAAAGAAAAGCCGTGTGCTTTATCAGATTGTTCTGGAAAATGATTTTGCATCGGAAAAGGACAATACATTAATGTCGATGAGAGGTACTCGTCAGGTCGGTGATGGGCCTGTTTCTAAAATTGCAGCCAATAAGCGTATGTATCCTTTAAGTAAGCAGGAAGTAAGGATTAATGCAGGTATGGAAAACAGTGGAAATAAGGCTGATCTGGAGTTAATCAATAAATATAGCGTTATTGTAAAGATTGGCGAAGAAAAAACACTGAATTATAAAGGTGTTTCTTATTATCCATTGACAGTCTATCCTTATAATAAGGAAAATATACAAGTCGAAATGCTTGGAAGTGAGGACGATAAAGAAGTCCTGACAGTGGCTGAATCGAATCGGTACGGAGAAGAACTGGGAATAATGAGATTTCATATTTCTTATCGATATCGGACTTTGGTTGCTCCTGTTTCGGAAGGATTGGAGGCAGAATGGAGTGATTGGGTTGTTGTTACTGAAAATATGAAACAGTTAGCGAAGTAGTATCATACTGATTATCGGTAGGTTCAAAAGGCGGGAACTATGGTTTTGTTTTTTGGACCTACTATAAAACACAGTGAGAGAATGATGAAAAATATCAGTTGATTTATGAAAATCCTATTTATAACTATCATCTGTGTCTTGTTGGATGGAATGTCATTTCGTTTGTTTCAGGAAAAAACAACAAGTGAACAGATAATCTCCTTTTTTTAAATCTTCAAACAGTTCAACAGGAAAAGTTGTATTTGCATTTGGATAAACCTTATTATGCCGCAGGGGAGCAAATTTGGTTTAAAGGATATCTGGTGAACTCGTCTACCCATGCTCCGGATATGCCGGATAATTTTGTTTATGTGGAATTGGTAAATCAGAATAATAAAATTGTTTGTAGGCAAAAAGTAAAGAAAAATGAAGGTGACTTTTGGGGTAATTTACTATTACCAACGGATATGATTGTAGGGGAATATACATTGAGGGGATATACAAATTGGATGCGTAATGCTAATGTAAACTTTTTCTTTCAAAAAAATATTCCGATAGCCAATACCTTGGATAGGCCGGATACTTTAGAACTCAAGAAGAAATATATAAGTAAAAATGATTTTAGTGTTTCTTTTTTTCCGGAGGGAGGACATTTATTAACGGGATATCGTCAGCAAATGGCTTTTAAATGTCAGCGTTCAAATGGCTATAGTGGAATGTTGGAAGGATATATAGTCAATCAGTCAGGGGATACGCTAACACAAGTGAAGAGCGAGCATGATGGTATGGGAACTTTTTCTTTTCTTCCGGCAAAGGATAATTCATATTACGCATTAGTCCGTTCTCCCGGATGTGAAGAGAAAAAGATACAATTACCAAAAGCTGAAGATTCAGGTGTTATATTATCGTTAAATCAATCGGCCGGAAAAATACGTTATCAGATATTTTCATCGCTGCCGGCTAGTCAACAATCGGATTCGTTATATTTGATTGGTCATACGCGAGGATTACTTCGTTTTTTGTTGCCGATAAGTAAAGAGAATCATACGGGGGTTATTAGTTCTTCTTATTTTCCGGATGGTATTTCTCATTTTCTGTTGATGGATGAGGCCGGTAATAAATTGAGTGAACGACTGATATTTAATTATCCAAGGAAGGAAAGCTGTTGGACTTTACAAACTGATAAAGATACATATGAGCGTCGGGAAAAAATAAAAATGAATATTCGGTTGGATAACGAATCGGGATTGCCGGTAAAAGGCTCTTTTTCTTTAAGTATTACGGATAATAATTCGGTTTCTGTGGATTCACTGTCAAGCAATATTTACTCTGATTTGTTACTTGTGTCGGATTTGAAGGGATTTGTGGAGAATCCCGGATGGTATTTTAAAGAGAAGTCCAGAACAACTATAAGAGGATTGGATTTATTGATGTTGACGCATGGCTGGAGTCGGTTTGATATTACTCCTTTTGCAGAGCAATCGTTTATGCCTGATTATTTTGTGGAGAAGGGGCAATATATAAGTGGAAGGATTTTGAATTTTTTCGGTAAAGAGGCAAAAGATGCAGCAATAGTCGCAGTCGATCCTGCAAATAATCTAGTCAGGACGTTGGAGTCGGATGAAAAAGGTTGTTTTTTGCTGGATGGGATTGATTATTGTGATTCAACGACTTTTGTCGTACAAGCCCGAAGTAAAAAAGGTCTGGCAGTTGTCGATATAAAGATGGACGAAGAAACTATTCCTGTTGTAGAAGACAAAAATTTATTCCCTGATTCATTGTTTGTTTTTAATCCACATTATCTATCCTCTGCAATGGACGCCGGTGGTATGCGTGTAATCAATCTGGAAGATGTCGTGATTGAAGGAAAACGAACTCAGACAGCCAAAGAAAAGGCTGAACGTGTGTGGGCTGATTATTCCATGACAGAAGATATGCTTGGAAAGTCGGTGTCCAGGACTGCAAAAGATTTATTCAGACAAGCTATGGGAGGCGCAGATGTAAGTGATCCGCTAGTAGTGATTGATGGGATGTGCTGTTGGGATGATAATTATATATTGGAAACAATTTATCCGGATGACATGAGGAGCTTTGATGTGTTTAGGGATCAGAAACGATGTAAATACGGTTCTATAAGTAAGTCGACTCCTGCCGTAGTGATTACATTGAAATCGGAAGCGATGAATCGCAAGAGGAAGGGGGTGGCTTTATTCCATTCGCAAGGGTATGTAAAACCGGATCAATTCTACCATCCGGTATATAAGACACCTGATGAAAAAAAGTCGGAAAAAATGGATATACGCAGTACTCTTTATTGGAATCCTACTTTGGAAATAGACTCTCAGGGAGGAGGAAATGTGGAATTTTATGCTTCGGATCTCCCGGCTTCATATCATGTGGTAATTGAAGGCGTGGATGAGAGCGGACAGTTGTATCGGTATTCGGGAAATTTATTGAAAAATGCAGAATGATGAGTAAATTGTTTTATATAAGCCTGTTCATTCTTTTATTTTTATTGTTGCAGATTGGATATAGTTATCATTTTTTCTATATCGAGCAGTTTCAGTTGTTTATGTTTTCGGAGGACTATCTGTTTGAAACGGTTTCTCACCCTGGAGGCTTATCAGTGTATTTGGGAGAGTTTCTGGTACAGTTTTTTTATTATCCGCTGGTAGGTGAGTTTGTTTCAGCATTATTATTAGTATGTATAGCCGGATCGATAAAGCAATATGTCTCTTCCAATAAAACCAGTTTTTTATCGGAAGGGCTCATTCTATTATTTTTACTGATTGATATTCTTGATTTTAATTTTCTTTATGCAGGAGTTGTTGCTTATTTGTTTTGTGTGGTCTTTCTGTTGGTTTATAAGCGTATTCAAAAAGAGTTCGTACGTATTCTGACCGGATGTTTGATGATCTGCTTACTATATCTGATAGCCGGATCGGTTTTTGTCGCCTTTGCTGTTTCTTTATTGATTCAGGAAATAAAGGTATACAGGCTAAAAATCGGTCTGCTTCTTATCCCTATGCTATTCACAATATTACTGATGTTTTATTTGAATTATGCCGGATATCTGTATTATTCGGAGATCATATGTTTTGCTGATGGGATATATGTATTGAAAGGAGGAGCCGGATGGGTGATTTATGCTCCGTGGTTTTTATTGGCTTTCAGTCCATTGTTGAGTCCATTATTTGACTTTGTCTTTGTTGCGATAAAAAATAAATATTGGAGGATGGGTACTCAGGTCGTTATATTGTTACTCTGTGGTGCTTTTTTATTGTCAGGATATGATGATAGAAAGTCTTTGCCGGTAAAAAAATATGCGTATTATGCAGATCACAAAAAGTGGGAAAAGATATTACATAGTTGTAAGAAACGGAAACCTACGGATTTATTGTGCCTTAATTATCAAAACTTGGCTTTGGCAGAACAGGGTGTTTTGGCAGACTCTTTACTTATGTATACACAACAGGGGAGTAAAGGGTTGTTTGTCGATTGGAATATGACGCCGTTTGTTTCTATGACACTACAAAAGATATGTTATTGCTATGGAGATATAGCATCGGCTCGAAAATATGCTTTTGAATGTAATGTTTGTGCACGATCAGTCGGATATCCACAGACTCTAAAAATGCTGGCAACATGTAATTGGGAGATGGGAGAGTATGCAGTTGTAGATAAATATCTTTCCTATTTGCACAAAACATGGGTTTATCGGAATAGGGAGGTGGACACTCTCTGTTTGAGACGAGTCGAATCTCAGGCCGATAATTTTGTATATCTCCAAGACATAGACCTGTTGGCTTATGATAATGTGCATAATAAGAAGTTGGCAGATTTTGTTCTATGCTCATATTTGTTGGATAAGAACCTGAATGAGTTTTTGAAAGCATTTTACTATTTCTATAAAAATGAGAAAAATGTCCCGGTTATTTATCAGGAGGCAATTTTTCTGGGAGCACAAAGCAACCCTCAAATACTTGATTATTTCTTTATACCGGATTCGTTGAAAGAGCGTTTTCAGGCGTATCAATCCTTTTGTAAGACGAATCATCTGGATATATCTACGAATGTGGAGAATAAGGCTATTCATTGTTATACAAGTAGTTATTGGTATTATTACGATTTTAATCCTGTTCGTTTATGATTAAATATTTATTGTTTTGCTGGTATGTAATTCTGTTTTTGTCTTGTTGTGAAGAAGAGAGGCCGGGCTATGCAACGGGAGAACTTATATTTCCTGATTACAGAAATGTTACAATTCCGGTTGATATTGCGCCGTTATCTTTTTATGTAAATCTGCCGGAAATGAATGAAAATGTTCAGGTCTCATTATCTACACGGACCTATAAGTTAAATCGTCAGGGTAAAGAGATTCGTTTTTCCTCACTCGAATGGAGAGAGTTAGTGACATCTGATAGTGTAATTAATGTTTATATTCAGAAAAAGATTGACCATTTGTGGAACTGCGTTGATTCTTTTAAGATATATATATCCTCGGATCCGATAGATCCTTATCTTTCATATCGTCTGATTGAGCCAGGATATGAGGTGTGGGGGAATATGGGGATTTATCAACGTTGTTTGGCTAATTATGAAGAGGGTGCTATTTTTGAAAACTCAAGAGTAAAAGAAATTTGTGTGAATTGTCATACGACCAATCAAGGAAACCCGGAAGAGTATATATTCCATCAGCGCCCTAAACCGGCAGGAACTATTTTAGTTAAAGATGGAGTTGTTAGTAAATTGAATACGGATTATTCCGAAAAAATAAAAACTTTAGTTTATCCATCTTGGCATTCATCAGGCAAATATATAGCTTTTTCTGTAAACAAGACGGTACAGGCAGTACATTCACAGCACAGGAATCGCATTGAGGTGATGGATCTGCACTCGGATATTGTGATCCTGGATGTACAAAAGAATATACTTTTAACCAGTTCTCTATTATCGTCGGCTGATGCTTATGAGACTTTTCCTTGTTTCTCTTCCGATGGAAAAAAGTTATACTTTTGCTCTGCTCCTGCAATATCGTTACCGGATTCATTTAATTACGTACGATATCATTTATGTAGCCTGGATGTGGATTTGGAGAAAGGGACTTTGGGAAGTAAAATTGATACGGTGATACGAGTCGATACACTAAATGCCAGTATCTCTTTCCCTAAAATATCACCCTCCGGGCGTTTTATGCTATATACGCGACATGCTTATGGTAATTTTTCTATCTGGCATCGGGATGCTGACTTATGCATGTTTGATTTGCATAACCGAAGAGAAGTAGATACATCGATCTTAAATTCGGAAGAAACGGAAAGTTATCATTCCTGGTCGTCGGAAGGTCATTGGATTGTTTTTAGTAGCCGTCGGATGACAGGGCTTTTTACTTGCTTGTATTTGGCTCATATAGATTCTTCGGGACATGCAGGAAAGCCTTTTTTGTTACCACAGAAAAGGAGTGATTCTTATTTTTTTCAATATAAGTCTTATAATGTACCCGAATTTATGAAGGGGCCGGTCCGCACAAGCGAAAAGGATCTGGAGGCGGTTATGGAGAGATGATGTGTCTTGCTGCTACAAAGAGTTTTATAACGGATCGGGTTTTAGCTTATTTTGTGGAGGCTTCGTAAAATAAATTCCGGAAAGTTTTGCTAATAACGAAAGAATCAGTAATTTTGCTGCCCATTTTGAGGATGTAATTAAAAACAATATAATAAATTAAATTATGATCGTAGTTCCATTGAAAGAAGGCGAAAACATTGAAAAAGCGCTTAAGAAATTTAAAAGAAAGTTCGAAAAGACAGGTGTGGTAAAAGAACTGAGAAGTCGTCAGGCTTTTATAAAACCCTCTGTTGAAAAGAGAAAACAAAACATGCGTGCGGTTTACGTTCAGCAATTGCAGCAGGTAGAAGAATAAAATATCCTGTCAGGCTTGTTTAATTGAATTCTTATTCCTATTTTCGTTGCATAATAGTTGATGCAACGCAGATATGTTGATAGATTCATTTTTAGATTATCTTCGGTATGAAAGGAATTACTCCAATTATACGATAGAGGCTTATTCAAAAGATTTGCGTCAGTTCGAAGAGTATGTAAAATTGAATAAAGAAAGCATATTTGTTCCGGGAGATGTCGATGCGGATTTAGTCAGAAGTTGGATCGTTTCTTTAATGGACGAGAAGATTTCTCCGGTGTCGGTCAATCGGAAATTAAGTTCTTTGAAGTCTTTTTTTAAATTCCTTATGAAGCAGGGAAGTATCTCTGTGAATCCATTAAGGTTAATAACCGGGCCGAAGACAAAAAAGCCGTTACCTTATTTTGTAAGAGATAAGGAAATGGAGTTGCTGTTGGACGGAGATGGATTTGATGAGGATTTTGAAGGTGTAAGGGATCGTCTGATACTTGAAATGCTGTATGATACAGGTATCCGTCGTTCGGAATTGATCGGAATACAAGATTCCGATGTGGATTTCGGAGCAATGCAGATACGTGTGACAGGTAAGCGTAACAAGCAGCGGTTGATTCCATTTGCAGAAGGGTTAAAGAACTTGATACAAGCATACACTGAAGTTCGAAATCGTGAAGTTGGTTCGGAGAGCGGATGGTTTTTTGTAAGAAAAAACGGGGAGCAGTTATCGGTAGGTATCGTATATACTATAGTAAAGAAGAAGCTGTCGGAGATCCCAACATTGGCGAAACGTAGCCCTCATGTATTGAGACATTCGTTTGCAACAAGTATGTTGAATAATGGAGCAGAGTTGAATGCTGTGAAAGAGTTGCTCGGACACAGCAGTTTGGCTTCAACCAGCGTTTACACACATACAACCTTTGAGGAATTAAAAAAAGTGTATCATGCTCATCCAAGAGCTAAAAAAGAAGGAGGTTAATTATGGACATTAGAATTCAAGCAATCCATTTTGACGCTACAGCGCAGTTAGAAGCGTTTATTCAGAAGAAAGTTAGTAAGTTGGAGCAATACTTCGACGGCATAATATTGGCAGAAGTAACATTGAAGGTCGTGAAGCCTGAAGCTGCTAAGAATAAAGAGGCTGCTGTACGTTTAAAAATAAAGAATGGCGATTGCTTTGCGGAGAAGGTAAACGACACTTTTGAAGAGTCAATTGACGAATGTGTTGAAGCTTTGGAGAAGCAATTAGTTAAATTCAAGGAAAAAATCAGAGCCAAATAAAAAAAACGGTAGATAAATTTGGTATGTAAGAAATAATATCTAAATTTGCAGCCGTTTCGCCTACCCGACGAAACGGCTTCTTTAGAAAGAAGGTTTGCCTCTTTAGCTCAGTTGGCCAGAGCACGTGATTTGTAATCTCGGGGTCGTTGGTTCGAATCCGACAAGAGGCTCAAAAGAATTGAAATTTGAAATGGGCAGTTACCAGAGTGGCCAAATGGGGCTGACTGTAACTCAGCTGTCTTTCGACTTCGGTGGTTCGAATCCATCACTGCCCACTACTAAGGAACAATTCTAAGCGAGAATTGGTTCGTGAAAGATTTAAAATTGCGGAAGTAGCTCAGTTGATAGAGCATTAGCCTTCCAAGCTGAGGGTCGCGGGTTTGAGCCCCGTCTTCCGCTCTTTTTATTTCGCCTGTGTAGCTCAGCGGTAGAGCACTTCCTTGGTAAGGAAGAGGTCCCGAGTTCAAGTCTCGGCACCGGCTCAAGATGATATTTAGAACATGATCATTAATCAAATAAAGAACAATTAAGTTATGGCAAAAGAGAAATTTGACAGATCGAAACCACATGTGAACATTGGTACGATTGGTCACGTTGACCACGGTAAAACAACTTTGACAGCTGCTATCACAACAGTATTGGCAAAGAAAGGTCTTTCAGAACTGCGTTCATTCGATTCTATCGATAACGCTCCTGAAGAAAAAGAAAGAGGTATTACAATTAACACTTCTCACGTAGAGTATCAGACTGCAAATCGTCACTATGCTCACGTAGACTGTCCGGGTCACGCCGACTACGTTAAGAACATGGTTACTGGTGCTGCTCAGATGGACGGTGCTATCATTGTTTGTGCTGCTACTGATGGTCCTATGCCTCAAACTCGTGAGCATATTCTGTTAGCTCGTCAGGTAAACGTTCCTAGACTGGTTGTTTTCCTGAATAAATGTGATATGGTTGATGATGAAGAAATGTTGGAATTAGTTGAAATGGAAATGAGAGAATTACTTTCATTCTATGATTTCGATGGTGACAACACTCCGATCATCCGTGGTTCAGCTTTGGGTGCATTGAATGGTGATGCTCAGTGGGAAGATAAGGTAATGGAGCTGATGGAAGCTTGCGATACTTGGATTCCGCTGCCTCCGCGTGAAGTTGATAAACCATTCTTGATGCCGGTTGAGGACGTCTTCTCTATCACTGGTCGTGGTACTGTTGCTACAGGTCGTATCGAAACAGGTATTGTGAAGGTTGGTGAAGAAATTCAGATTATCGGCTTAGGTGCAGCAGGTAAGAAATCTGTTGTAACAGGTGTGGAAATGTTCCGCAAACTATTGGATCAGGGTGAAGCTGGTGACAACGTAGGTTTGTTGCTTCGTGGTATTGATAAGAATGAAATTAAACGTGGTATGGTTATCTGTCACCCGGGACAGGTTAAAGAACACTCTCGCTTCAAAGCTGAGGTTTATATCTTGAAAAAAGAAGAAGGTGGTCGTCACACTCCGTTCCACAACAAATATCGTCCTCAGTTCTATATCCGTACATTGGACGTAACAGGTGAAATTACTCTTCCGGAAGGAACTGAAATGGTTATGCCTGGTGATAACGTAACAATCGACGTTGAACTGATCTACCCGGTAGCTTGTAACGTAGGTCTTCGTTTCGCAATCCGCGAAGGTGGACGTACAGTAGGTGCTGGTCAGATTACAGAATTAGAAAACTAATTCATACATAATACATGTAGCCAGTCTGTAACAGGACTGGCTATTTTACGGAAGTAGCTCAGTTGGTAGAGCACTGGTCTCCAAAACCAGGTGTCGGGAGTTCGAGCCTCTCCTTCCGTGCTAAAAATCTATAGATTCGATGAAAAAGATAATTACTTATATTAAGGAATCTTATAACGAACTTGTTTATAAAGTTTCTTGGCCTACTAGAACAGAGCTTTCCAATAGTGCTGTGGTTGTTATGTTTGCTTCCCTTATAATTGCAGCAGTAATCTTTGTTGTGGACTTAGGCTTCGAAAGCGTAATGCGTTTCTTCTACGAGAAAATCTTTTAATCAGTTTTAGATATGTCTGATATCCAAAAGAAGTTTTATGTTCTGCGTGCCATCAGTGGTAAGGAGAATAAAGTCAGAGAATATCTCGAGGCTGAGTTGAAGAATACAGATCTGGGTGAATATGTCAACCAGGTTCTGATACCTACGGAGAAGACTTTTACGGTGCGTAATGGTAAGAAAGTGATGAAAGAAAGAGCTTACTTGCCAGGTTATGTATTGGTAGAAGCAGCATTAGTCGGAGAAGTCGCTCATCGATTAAGAAACATACCCAATGTAATCGGATTTTTGGGCGGGTCTGATAATCCGGTTCCGTTGCGTCCTTCTGAAGTGAATCGTATTTTAGGTACGGTTGACGAATTGCAGGATCAACAGGAAGAACTGGATGTCCAATTTTATGTTGGCGAGAGTGTTAAGATCACCTTCGGACCGTTCAGCGGTTTTACGGGTGTAATCGAAGAAGTCAACGCCGAGAAAAAGAAACTTAAAGTGATGGTGAAGGTCTTCGGACGTAAAACCCCGCTTGAGTTGGGCTATATGCAAGTTGAGAAGGAGTAATGCTTTTGTTACGAGAAGTATTTTCTTTCTGTTATTGATGTTATATATCTAAATTTTAGAAAAATGGCTAAAGAAGTTGCTGGACAAATCAAATTGCAGATTAAAGGAGGAGCAGCAAACCCTTCTCCCCCAGTAGGACCTGCCTTAGGTTCTAAGGGTATTAATATTATGGAGTTTTGCAAGCAATTTAATGCCAGAACCCAAGACAAGGCTGGTAAGATATTACCTGTGGTAATTACTTACTATGCTGATAAGTCTTTCGACTTTGTCGTTAAAACCCCTCCTGTTGCTATCCAGTTATTGGAAGCATCTAAACAGAAGAGTGGTTCTGCTGAGCCGAACCGTAAGAAGATTGCAGAAATCTCTTGGGATCAGGTAAAAACTATTGCAGAAGACAAATTGGTCGACTTGAACTGTTTTACTGTTGAAGCTGCCATGAAAATGGTTGCCGGAACAGCTAGAAGTATGGGTATCACTGTTAAAGGGACATTCCCGGGTAATAATTAATAAACTTCAATTGAAATGAGTAAACTGACAAAAAATCAAAAGTTGGCTTTGGGCAAGATTGAAGCTGGGAAAGCATATACATTAAAAGAAGCATCGGCATTAGTAAAAGAAATTACTACTACTAAGTTTGATGCATCTGTAGATGTGGATGTTCGTTTAGGAGTTGACCCCCGTAAGGCCAATCAAATGGTTAGAGGCGTGGTTTCATTGCCTCACGGAACAGGAAAACAAGTTAGGGTTCTCGCATTATGTACACCAGACAAGGAAGCTGAAGCAACTGCTGCTGGAGCTGACTATGTTGGCTTGGATGAGTATATTGACAAAATTAAAGGTGGTTGGACTGATATTGACGTTATCATCACTATGCCTTCTATCATGGGTAAGATCGGTGCTTTAGGTCGCGTATTAGGCCCTCGTGGTTTGATGCCTAACCCTAAGAGCGGTACGGTTACCAATGAAATCGGTAACGCAGTGAAGGAAGTTAAGCAAGGTAAGATCGACTTTAAAGTAGACAAATCTGGTATCGTTCATACATCAATCGGAAAGGTATCTTTCAATGCCGATCAGATTCGTGATAACGCTAAGGAATTTATTTCAACTCTTTTGAAGTTGAAACCGTCTGCAGCTAAAGGTACATATATAAAGAGCATTTATCTTTCTAGTACAATGAGCGCGGGTATTAAGATTGACCCGAAATCAGTTGAAGAAAACTAATTTAAAATTGTTGGACAATGAAAAAGGAAGATAAAGGCATAGTTATAAGCCAGCTTACAGAAACTGTAAAGGAATATCCTAATTTCTATTTGACTGATATCGAAGCATTGGATGCTGAGAAAACAAGCAAATTGAGAAGAGAATGTTTCAAACAGGAAATCAAGTTGGTTGTTGTTAAGAACAACTTGCTTAAAAAAGCACTGGAAAATGTAGGTGGTGATTTTTCACCGCTGCAGGTTGCTTTGAAAGGCAATACAGCTGTTATGTTTTCACAGACAGCTAACGCTCCTGCTCGTCTGATAAAAGAATTTACTAAAGGTGCCAAGAAAGGCGAAATCGCTAAACCCGAATTGAAAGCTGCCTATGTACAGGAAAGTTTCTATGTCGGTGCTGAAAACCTGGAAGCCCTTGTAAATATCAAGAGCAAAAACGAACTTATCGGCGACGTTATTGCATTGTTGCAATCTCCGGCGAAGAACGTTATTTCTGCTCTTCAGTCATCAGGACAAACTATCCATGGTCTGTTGAAGACTTTGGAAGAAAGATAATTATTTAATTTTTTACAGTAAACAATCATTTAAATCATACAAAAATGGCAGATTTGAAAGCTTTTGCAGAACAATTAGTAAACCTGACCGTAAAAGAAGTTAGCGAACTGGCTACAATCCTTAAAGAAGAATATGGTATTGAACCTGCTGCTGCAGCTGTTGCTGTTGCTGGTCCTGCTGCTGGTGGCGCTGCTGCTGCAGAAGAAGAAAAGACTTCTTTCGATGTAATTTTGAAAGCACCCGGTGCAAACAAATTGGCTGTTGTTAAGGCAGTAAAAGAATTAACTGGTCTTGGTTTGAAAGAAGCTAAAGATTTAGTTGACGGTGCACCTAGCGCAATCAAAGAAGGAATCGCTAAAGCTGACGCTGAAGGATTAAAGAAACAGTTGGAAGAAGCTGGAGCTGAAGTTGAGCTTAAATAGTATTTATAACCTGGTTTCCAGGTGATTTGGTTAAGAGTCTCCCTCAAAGGAGATTCTTAACCTTTTTGTGTCTATAATTTCAATAAGTTCAATAAATTCCTTACTAGATGTCTTCAACAGCTGAAAACCAAAGAGTTAATTTTGCTTCGATTAAGAATCAGTTTCCGTATCCGGACTTTCTCGAAGTTCAATTGAAGTCATTCCAAGACTTTCTTCAACTTGACACACCTCCTGAGAAGAGAAAGAAGGAGGGTTTGTATAAGGTGTTTGCAGAGAATTTTCCTATTGCAGATACCAGAAACAACTTTGTGTTGGAGTTCTTAGATTACTATATCGATCCGCCCCGTTACTGCATAGATGAATGTATTGCGCGTGGATTAACCTATAGTGTGCCTTTAAAAGCAAAGTTAAAACTGTATTGTACAGACCCGGATCATGAGGATTTCGATACGGTTATCCAGGATGTATATCTGGGCCCGATCCCTTATATGACTGATCGCGGAACTTTTGTGATAAATGGTGCTGAGCGTGTTGTTGTTTCACAGCTACACCGTTCTCCGGGTGTATTCTTTGGTCAGAGTACACATGCTAACGGTACGAAATTGTATTCGGCACGTATCATTCCGTTTAAAGGCTCATGGATCGAATTTGCAACAGACATTAACAATGTGATGTATGCATATATCGACCGTAAAAAGAAATTACCTGTAACTACCCTTTTAAGAGCTATTGGTTTTGAAAGCGATAAAGATATTCTTGAAATCTTTAACCTGGCTGAAGAAGTAAAAGTTTCGAAAGCAAACCTGAAGAAACTGATCGGTCGTAAGCTGGCCGCCCGTGTATTGAAAACCTGGGTGGAAGATTTCGTAGATGAAGATACTGGCGAAGTTGTTTCTATTGAACGTAATGACGTTATCATTGACCGTGAATCGGTTTTGGATAGCGACAGTATTGAAGCAATTCTGGAATCTGGTACACAAAATGTATTATTACATCGTGAAGACCAGAATCTTTCAGATTATGCAATCATCTATAATACGCTTCAGAAGGACCCCAGTAACTCTGAAAAAGAGGCTGTATTGTATATTTACCGTCAGTTGCGTAATGCAGAACCTGCAGACGAAGCAAGTGCCCGTGAAGTTATACAGAACCTGTTCTTCTCTGAAAAACGTTATGATTTAGGTGAAGTAGGCCGTTACAGGATTAATAAAAAGTTGAACCTTACTACCAGTGATGATGTTAAGGTTCTGACAAAAGAAGATATAATCGAGATCATCAAGTATCTGATCGAATTGATTAACTCAAAAGCGATCGTGGATGATATCGACCACTTAAGTAATCGTCGTGTTCGTACTGTTGGTGAACAGTTATACAACCAGTTCGGTATCGGTCTGGCTCGTATGTCACGTACTGTACGTGAGCGTATGAACGTTCGCGACAATGAAGTATTTACTCCGATCGATTTGATTAACGCGAAGACTATCTCTTCTGTGGTTAACTCTTTCTTCGGAACGAATGCTTTGTCGCAGTTTATGGATCAGACAAACCCGTTAGCTGAAATTACTCACAAACGTCGTCTGTCTGCCCTTGGACCGGGTGGTTTGTCAAGAGAGCGTGCCGGATTCGAGGTTCGTGACGTTCACTATACACACTATGGCCGTCTTTGTCCGATTGAAACACCGGAAGGACCGAACATTGGTTTGATCTCTTCTCTTTGTGTATATGCAAAAATCAATGACCTGGGATTTATTTCTACCCCATATCGTAAAGTAGTAGATGGTAAGGTAGATTTTTCAGAAGATTCTTTGCAATATTATACAGCGGAAGAGGAAGAAGAAATGACCATTGCACAGGGTAATGCTCCGTTGGATGAAAACGGTAAGTTTATTCTAGAAAGGGTTAAAGCTCGTTTTGAAGCAGACTTCCCTGTTGTGCCGCCTTCAGAAGTTGACTTGATGGACGTTGCTCCACAGCAGATTGCTTCTATCGCAGCTTCTTTGATTCCGTTCCTGGAACATGACGATGCTAACCGTGCATTGATGGGATCTAACATGATGCGTCAGGCAGTTCCTTTGTTGCGTACGGATGCACCGATCGTTGGTACAGGTATTGAAGCACAGGTTGCTCGCGACTCTCGTACTCAGATCATGGCAGAACGTCCCGGTGAAGTTGTTTTTGTTGATGCAACTTGTATCAAGATTAAATATGACCGTACTGAAGACGAAGATTTCGTAAGCTTCGAAGATGCGGTTAAGACCTATGTTATTCCGAAGTGGCGTAAGACTAACCAGAGTACGACTGTAGACCTTCGTCCAATTTGTCACCGTGGCCAGCGTGTAGAGGCTGGTGATATCCTGACTGAAGGTTATTCAACTCAACAGGGTGAACTTGCTTTGGGACGTAACGTGAAAGTGGCTTACATGCCTTGGAAAGGTTACAACTATGAGGATGCTATCGTACTGAACGAACGTATGGTTCGTGAGGATTTCTTTACTTCTGTTCACGTGGATGAATATATCCTTGAAGTTCGCGAAACTAAACGTGGTATGGAAGAGCTTACATCTGATATTCCTAATGTTAGTGAAGAAGCTACAAAGGATTTGGATGAAAGAGGTATCGTTCGTGTGGGTGCCCGTATCGAACCGGGTGACATTCTGATCGGTAAGATTACTCCGAAGGGCGAATCAGATCCTTCTCCTGAAGAAAAATTGCTGCGTGCAATCTTCGGTGATAAGGCTGGTGATGTGAAAGATGCTTCTTTGAAAGCGACTCCGTCTCTTCGTGGTGTTGTTATCGATACGGCTTTATTCTCAAAAGCTGTTAAGAAACGTAAGTCAAGACTGACAGATAAGGCTATTCTTCCGAAGTTGGATGAAGAATATGAAATGAAGATGGCTGACCTGAAGAACTTACTGGTAGAAAAGTTATTGACGCTTACTAACAATAAAGTTTCTCAGGGTGTTAAAGACTACATGAATACTGAAGTGATTGCGAAGGGCGCTAAGTTCTCCCGCAAGGCTTTGGAAGATCTGGATTACAATGCTGTTCAGGTTAGTAAATGGACTGCCGATGCTGATAAGAACGAACTTATCAAGCAGGTGATCCTGAACTATCTGAAGAAATATAAAGAACTGGATGCCGAACTGAGACGTAAGAAATTCGACCTTACTATCGGTGATGAACTGCCGACAGGTATCGTTCAGATGGCGAAGGTTTATATTGCTAAGAAACGTAAGATTCAGGTAGGTGATAAGATGGCCGGTCGCCACGGTAACAAAGGTATTGTTTCCAAGATCGTTCGTCAGGAAGATATGCCGTTCCTGGAAGATGGAACTCCGGTTGATATCTGTTTGAACCCGCTGGGTGTGCCTTCCCGTATGAACCTGGGACAGATTTTCGAAGCTGTATTAGGTTGGGCCGGTAGAACGATGGGTGTGAAATTTGCTACTCCGATTTTCGACGGTGCATCACTGGATGACCTGAACGAGATGACCGACAAAGCAGGTATTCCGCGGTATGGTAAGTCTTACCTGTACGATGGTGGAACCGGTGAGCGTTTCGACCAGCCGGCAACAGTAGGTGTTACTTACTTCCTGAAACTGGGTCACATGGTTGATGATAAGATGCATGCCCGTTCAATCGGTCCGTACTCTTTGATTACTCAACAGCCTCTGGGTGGTAAAGCTCAGTTTGGTGGTCAGCGTTTCGGAGAATGGAAGTTTGGGCACTGGAAGCCTTCGGTGCCGCACATGTTCTTCAGGAAATTCTTACAATTAAGTCTGACGACGTTGTAGGACGTTCTAAAGCTTACGAAGCAATTGTGAAGGGTGATCCGATGCCACAACCGGGTATTCCGGAATCTCTGAATGTATTGCTCCATGAGCTGAGAGGTTTAGGTTTAAGCTTTACTCTGGATTAATTCAACAACAATATAAGTAGGTGGGTTTCGGCTCATCTACTTTATCTATTGATAACTCTTTATAAATAAACAATATGGCCTTTAGAAAAGAAAACAAGATAAAGAGTAACTTTTCAAAAATAACCATCGGTCTGGCTTCTCCTGAAGAGATTCTTGAAAACTCTAGTGGTGAAGTTTTGAAACCGGAAACGATTAACTATCGTACGTACAAACCTGAGCGCGACGGTCTTTTCTGCGAACGTATCTTCGGTCCGATCAAGGACTATGAGTGTCATTGCGGAAAATATAACGTATCCGTTATAAAGGTATTGTCTGCGATCGTTGCGGGGTAGAAGTTACAGAGAAGAAAGTGCGTCGCGAACGTATGGGACATATCCATCTGGTTGTTCCTGTCGCTCATATCTGGTATTTCCGTTCTCTACCCAACAAAATCGGGTATCTGTTAGGCTTGCCTACCAAGAAACTGGATTCTATCATTTATTATGAACGTTATGTGGTTATTCAGCCGGGTTGTGTAGACACTGTTGCTGAATTAGACCTGCTTTCGGAAGAAGAATACTTGCAGATTCTGGATAACCTGCCAAAGGAAAACCAGATGCTGGAAGATACGGATCCTAATAAGTTCATAGCAAAGATCGGTGCTGAAGCCGTTTATGATTTGCTGGCTCGTCTGGATTTGGATTCTCTATCTTACGAACTGCGTCACCGTGCAAGTACGGACGGTTCACAGCAACGTAAGAACGAAGCGTTGAAACGTTTACAGGTTGTTGAATCTTTCCGTGCATCCAGAGGCCGCAATAAACCTGAATGGATGATCGTAAAGGTCGTTCCTGTTATTCCACCGGAATTGCGTCCGTTGGTTCCGTTGGATGGCGGACGTTTCGCTACATCCGACTTGAATGATTTGTATCGTCGTGTTATTATCCGTAATAACCGTCTGAAACGATTAATCGATATTAAGGCTCCGGAAGTAATTTTACGTAATGAAAAACGTATGCTTCAGGAAGCTGTGGACTCTCTGTTCGACAACTCTCGTAAATCGAGTGCCGTTAAGACAGATGCTAACCGTCCGTTGAAGTCTCTGTCTGACAGTTTGAAAGGTAAACAAGGTCGTTTCCGTCAGAACTTGTTGGGTAAACGTGTTGACTACTCTGCCCGTTCGGTTATCGTTGTAGGTCCTGAATTAAAAATGCATGAGTGCGGTCTGCCGAAGAATATGGCTGCCGAACTTTATAAACCTTTCGTTATCCGTAAATTGATCGAACGCGGTATCGTTAAAACGGTTAAGTCTGCCAAGAAGATCGTTGACCGTAAGGAACCGGTTGTTTGGGATATCCTGGAATATGTAATGAAAGGTCACCCAGTGTTGCTGAACCGTGCACCGACACTGCACCGTTTGGGTATCCAGGCATTCCAGCCGAAACTGATCGAAGGTAAGGCTATCCAGTTGCACCCGTTGGCTTGTACGGCATTCAACGCCGACTTCGACGGTGACCAGATGGCTGTTCACTTACCTTTAGGAAATGAGGCTGTGTTGGAAGCACAGATGTTGATGCTTGCTTCTCATAACATTTTGAACCCGGCTAACGGTGCACCTATTACCGTTCCTTCTCAGGACATGGTACTTGGTTTATACTATATAACCAAGATGCGTAAAGGTACATTGGGAGAAGGTCTGGTATTCTACGGGCCGGAAGAAGCAACTATTGCATATAATGAAAAGAAAGTAGATATCCACGCACCTATCAAAGTTTACGTTGATAACGTAGAAGAAGACGGTAAACTTGTAAAGAAAATGATCGAAACTTCTGTCGGGCGTTTGATGGTGAATGAATTTGTTCCTTTTGAAGTTGGTTATATCAATGAGGTACTGGGTAAGAAGGCGCTTCGTGATATTATCGGTAAAGTGATCAAAATTTGTGGCGTGGCTCGTACAGCCCAGTTCCTGGATGATATTAAGAACTTGGGTTACTATATGGCATTTAAGGGAGGTCTGTCGTTCAACCTGGCCGACGTACTTATCCCGCCTGAAAAAGATGCACTGGTTAAGGAAGGTTACGATGAAGTGGAACAGATCCTGGCTAACTATAGCATGGGTTTCATTACCTTCAACGAACGTTACAACCAGATTATCGATACATGGACACACGTCAACAGCAAGTTGTCTAATATCCTGATGAAACAGCTGACAAATGACAATGACGGGTTTAACTCTGTATTCATGATGATGGACTCCGGTGCCCGTGGTTCTAAAGAACAGATTCGTCAGTTGTCCGGTATGCGTGGTTTGATGGCAAAACCGCAGAAGAGTGGTGCTGAAGGTGGTCAGATTATTGAAAACCCGATCCTTTCAAACTTTAAAGAAGGTTTGTCAGTGTTGGAGTACTTCATCTCTACCCACGGTGCTCGTAAAGGTTTGGCCGATACCGCGTTGAAGACTGCCGATGCCGGTTACCTGACTCGTCGTCTGGTAGACGTATCGCATGACGTTATCATCAATGAAGAAGACTGTGGTACGCTTCGTGGTCTGATTTGTACGGAATTGAAGAATAACGAAGAAGTTATCGCTTCTCTGTATGAACGTATCTTGGGACGTGTATCTGTTCATGATATCCAGCATCCGTTGACTGGTGAATTGATTGTTGCTGCCGGTGAAGAAATTCGCGAAGACGCAGCTAAGCAGATCCAGGATTCTCCTATCGAAAGTGTGGAAATCCGTTCGGTACTTACCTGTGAATCCAAGAAGGGTGTTTGTGCTAAGTGTTACGGACGTAACCTGGCTACAGGCCGTATGGTTCAGAAGGGTGAAGTTGTCGGGGTTATCGCTGCACAGTCTATCGGGGAGCCGGGTACACAGTTGACATTGCGTACATTCCACGTCGGTGGTATCGCATCTAACATTGCAACAGAAAACAGTATTACATCTAAATACGACGGTATTCTGGAAATCGACGAACTTCGTGCCGTAGAAGCTGATGATGCATCAGCTGGTAAGAAGTATCAGGTAGTAGTAAGCCGTCTGGCTGAAATGCGTATCGTTGATCCGAATACGAAGATTGTATTACTGACTCATAATATCCCTTACGGTTCTAAATTGTTCTTCAATAACGGAGACAAGATTAGCAAGGGTGACGTAATTATTGAATGGGACCCGTTCAATGCTGTTATCGTATCGGAAGTTTCCGGTAAGATCGAATTTGAAAGCGTTGTAGAAGGTGTTACTTACAAAGTTGAAAGTGACGAAACTACAGGTTTGAAAGAAAAGATCATTATCGAATCTAAGGATAAGACAAAAGCTCCGGCTGCTCACATCGTTGATGAAAACGGTAATTACCTGAAAAACTATTCATTGCCGCTGGGCGCTCACGTTGTCAAAGAGAACGGCGATCCTGTTAAGGCTGGTGAAGTTTTGGTTAAGATACCGCGTGCAGTAGGTAAGGCTGGTGATATCACCGGTGGTCTTCCCCGTGTTACCGAGTTGTTTGAAGCTCGTAACCCGTCTAACCCGGCTGTCGTTTCTGAAATCGACGGTGAAGTTGGATTCGGTAAGATCAAACGTGGTAATCGTGAAATCACTGTAACCTCTAAGTTGGGTGAAGTGAAGAAGTACATGGTGCCATTGTCAAAACAGCTTTTGGTTCAGGAAAATGACTATATCCGTGCCGGTATGCCATTGTCCGACGGTGCTATCACTCCATCGGATATCCTTGCTATCAAGGGCCCGACGGCTGTTCAGGAATATATCGTGAACGAAGTACAGGACGTTTACCGTCTGCAGGGTGTGAAGATTAACGACAAACACTTCGAAGTTATCGTTCGTCAGATGATGCGTAAGGTAGAAGTGGTTGATCCGGGAGATACTCGCTTCCTGGAACAGCAGGTGGTTGATAAGTTGGAAGTAATGGATGAGAACGATCGTATCTGGGGCAAGAAAGTTGTTATGGATCCGGGAGATTCTCAGACAATGCAGGCTGGTCAGATCGTAACTGCCCGTAAGTTGAGAGACGAAAACAGTATGTTGAAACGTCGTGACATGAAACTTGTAGAAGTTCGTGACGCTGTTCCTGCTACTGCAAATCAGATCCTTCAGGGTATTACACGTGCTGCATTGCAGACAAACAGCTTTATGTCTGCCGCATCTTTCCAGGAGACTACGAAGGTGTTGAACGAAGCTGCTATCAACGGAAAGGTAGACCGTCTGGAAGGTTTGAAAGAAAACGTTATCTGCGGTCACTTGATCCCGGCTGGTACAGGTCAGAGAGATTTCGACAAGTTGGTTGTCGGCGCTAAAGATGAATTTGAACGTATCTTTGCCAACCGCAAGAATGTTGTAGATTTTAATGCGATGGACAGAGATGGTGAGTAAATAGCTTATCATATAATATAAAAGAAGGCTTTCGGTTTATTTCCGGAAGCCTTTTTTGTTTTTAGTAATTTGCTTAATCAGTATAGATATCTTACTTTTGTCTGTCGCCTATATTAACTAAATATATAAAGTATCATGAAAAAGATTTTGTTAAGTATTCTGTCTGTATTATTGTTTGCAGGCTTTTTGTCGGCTAAACAGCCGGATGCTCCTTTGAAGGTAATGACGTTCAATATTCGTATGGATACGAATGCTGACGGAGATAATCAGTGGAGTAACCGAAAGGATTTAGCAGCTAATCTGGTTGAATTTTATAATACGGACATCTTTGGAGCGCAGGAAGTGTTGAATCACCAGCTTACAGATCTTTTGACACGTCTGCCGGAATATGCCTATGTCGGTGTTGGCCGGGAAGATGGAAAGACCAAAGGTGAATATGCTCCGATTATCTATAAAAAAGACCGTTTTGAACTTGAAGACAGTGGTAATTTCTGGTTGGCGGAAGATATGAATGCCATAGGTAAAAAAGGTTGGGATGCCGCTTGCGAACGTGTTGCTACCTGGGGTATCTTTAAAGATAAAGAATCAGGGAAAAAGTTTTTCTTCCTGAACACTCATCTGGATCATATGGGGAAAGTAGCCCGCCATGAGGGAGCTTCATTAGTCTGGACGAAGCACATAAGCTCTCTAAAGGCTTACCGGTTATTGTGACAGGCGACTTTAATGCGACTCCGGATGATGATCCGATAAAAGTATTGACAGATACAAGTGATCCACGCCATGTGATCCATACCCGTGAAGTGGCAGATTTGAAATATGGCCCGGAATGGACTTTCCATGACTATGGACGTATTCCTCTTGAAAAGAGAGAATGGATCGATTATATTTTCATGAAAGGAGACATAAAGGTTTTGACTAACGGTGTGCTTACAGATACACTTAATCATCTTTATCCGTCCGATCATTGTCCGGTTATTGCAACTTTGGTAATTAAATAGAAAATATTGGTCTGTAATGAAATGCACTTCGGAGCAAATCTATTTATGAGCTATTTTATATGTGTTTTATTTTGTTAATTATCGGAGAAATATAAGTTAATGACTAATTTGTGTTTGGTGTTTTTTTCTACAGTTTGTATCTTTGTATCGTTCTGAATGTAGATATACATCTGAACAGAAAAAAACCTTAACCTAAAAGTCAGGATAATAAATATTAAACACAATAAGGTATTTTTTTTACATTGGTCTAAAGAATTGAGAATTAAAAACACAACTGGAAAAGGGTCGCCTGTGAAGGTGGCCC
The DNA here is from genome assembly GCF_003463685.1 of Parabacteroides sp. AM58-2XD. NCBI lineage: Bacteria > Pseudomonadati > Bacteroidota > Bacteroidia > Bacteroidales > Tannerellaceae > Parabacteroides > Parabacteroides sp. AM58-2XD. The sequence goes on along the minus strand of NZ_QSDP01000009.1, from coordinate 57,522 downwards.
TTTTTATTTCCAATATATTTCATGGATACTTCTTATATCAGTATATTTGCGTTCGATTTGTTAAACATAAAACATAAAGAAAATGGAGAACAATAACAAACCTTCTAACGAGATACAGGTAGAACTGTCAGAAGAAATGGCACAGGGTACTTATGCAAACCTGGCAATTATTTCACATTCAACATCAGAGTTTATACTCGACTTTATCCGTGTGGTACCGGGAGCTCCGAAGGCACAGGTGAAAAGTCGTGTGATCCTGACTCCGGATAATGCGAAGCGCTTGTTTTTTGCATTGCAGGATAACCTGGCAAAATATGAAGAACAGTTGAAAGGAGGAAATAAGACGGCTAATTTTGAAGATTTTATTCCACCGATGGGAGGCGTTCAGGGAGAAGCCTGATTTCTCGTGTTTCTTAAACTAAAAAGGGATCGTTTCAATTATCAGAAACGGTCCCTTTTTAATTTTTTGAAGCTTGTGTGTGTTACTCCATCTTCTTGTTGATAACAATGTGACCGACGTAACCAAGGATGATGACTGCCAAACCTGCGATAAGGATAGTGTTGGTTACACCTCCGGTAATAGCCGGTACAGCAGGATGATTACACCGATTAGGAGTACGATTACCCCAAGATTTTTGACTAATTCGCTCATGGTTATAGATGTTTTTATAATAATTTTCTTTTCTACCGCAAATAAAGTAATAATAACCCGATTGCAAAAATATTTTAGAATAAAAATAATGAATCCATCAAATTTAGCGGTTATATTTGTAGGATCAATACAGTTATATATGATACGAATACTTTACTTAGTTTATTTATGGCTGTTTTTTGTGCCTGTCTTTCTGGTGCTCACGATCGTTACAGCCTTAACTGTCATCGCTGGTTGTTTGCTGGGGGGAGAAAAGATTTTTGCTTATTACCCGGGTATGATCTGGTCCCGGCTGACGTGTTATCTGGCACTCTGTCCGGTAAAAGTAAGAGGTCGGGAAAATATAGATCGTAAACAATCATACGTGTTCGTCTCAAATCATCAGGGGGCATTTGATATTTTTCTTATTTATGGTTTTCTGGGCGTCCCGATCAAGTGGGTGATGAAGGCCGGGATTGGAAAGATTCCTTTTGTGGGAGCCGCCTGTCGTGCTGCTGGTTTTATATTTGTGGATAACTCTACGCCTAAAGCAGCAGCCCGCAGTGTGCAGGAAGCGGAACGATGCCTGAAAATGGTGCCTCTGTTGTTGTCTTTCCGGAAGGTTCAAGGACCTATACCGGGAAAATGATCCGTTTTAAAAAAGGTGCTTACCAGATGGCTCTCGATCAACATTTGCCGATTGTGCCGATTACATTGAACGGACCTTTTGATGTCTTGCCGATCGGATCGCTGAATGTGCACCGGCATAAAATGGAGATGATCATTCATCCGGCTATTTCAACGGAAGATATGGACCCTTCCCATAAAGGGATGCAGCAATTTGCAGACCGGACGCAGGCGATCATTACTTCTGCCTTATGGGAGAAGTATAAGTGAAATTAGTTCCATGCTTTCAATAAACCAGTCTTGGTTACACCCAGACTGAACCCGACACTCTTGCCCAGCATCGTTCCGGTATCGGCTGCTACTGATCCGGTAAACTGCCATCCTTTTAACCGGGGATGCGTGTAGTTGATATCGACCAGGCTGGAAGTGCCGTATTTCTTATTCAGATATGGGAAATAAGAGGTCCCCCAACCGTTCATTGCCGTGAATAATACGCGGTAGGACAGGAGGGCGTTAATATTGCCTTCTGCTCCAAAATGCCAGCTTTTAACACGATTGTTCTCAAAGCCTAAAGTACCGTCTGTGTTATATTCCGGTGCGGGAATCAGTGGTGAACCTACTCCACGGTTAAAATAAGAAAAACCTGTCCGGTATTCTCCATTATTATAATAATCATCGTTTCCGCCTCCTCGGCCGCCTTTCCATTTATCACGGTCGAATGTGATAAAGTGCATCGGTCCACTTTGATTCATTGTTACCAGATATTCGGCTACAATTTTATTTAGCCAGGGAATAGTCGGTAAATCGACTTGAATACCCCATAAGCCGTCCGTTTTATTGGCAAATTCCATCCCCGACTTATCATTGAAATAATGTTGATAATAAAAATGTCCTCCCCAGTCCTTTTGTGTGTAACTTAATTTGAAATCGTAAGAACCGTAGTGACTACCCAATACGTTAATCTGATCGGAATCTGTAGCATCTTCACCTCCCTTTTGTCCAAAAATGACTCTTATGAAATCTTTAAAAGATTGTGGTTGCTTGCCGATTCTAGGATTAGTGGAAGTACCTCCCCATTGGGCAAAATGCTGAACACCGGCTGTGAAGGATAAAGGAAAATTATTTTCTGTGTCCTTGATACGGAAGAAGAAGGATTTATGATGCCATAATACATTCTTCACATAAGTCTGTTTCGAGTTGGCGAAATCTTTCAGGTAATCGGTATCGAATGACTTGCCGACGGCAAAATCACCTCTCACCTGTAGCCACCCTTTAGTTAAGGGAACTAATGTAAATTCAGGCATACTGATATTAATTTCCGGGATAGGACGGGCATTAGCCGATTGAGTCATATCACCCGAACTCAGGTTACGGTCCCATAACGAATTATACCGTTCCTTACTTCCAATGCTGAGCAGCATGCTTCTGTATCCTATTTCCGCATAAGCCTGTTGAATGAAAACATTACGGTGGCGTGGTACGGCTGCAACGAGATCCAACCCTGCGCCCCAGTAGAACTTCGAACCGAAATGCTGGTTATGAAAAACTCCTGCATTTAAAAGCCCGTTTCCTGCATCCAACGGAACAACTCCATAGCGGTTGCTGACCATCCAGAACGGGGTGTTCGAACCGGTTGCTGCCGAACCGAACAGCTCGGCTTTATAAATCGTGGAATCTTGTATCTTGTTGATCTGGGAATAACTGCGAACAGAAATACTAAGCAAACTTATTCCTATTAATATAATATGTAAGGCTTTCATTTAATTTACTTTTTTGTCCGCAACAAAGGTAATGATAAATATAATGCTTCAAGAGACTCATTTAAAAAAGAAGCTTAAGCATTATAAAAATACAAATATAATTGTATCTTTGTTGTCACTGCTTGATTTACAACGTTTGATATGGATGATAAGCTACTTTTGTTTGAATTTCTTGATGCTGAAAAGTATAGAATTTCATTATCTTTGGGGGAATGTCAGTTAGATTCCAAACCTTTAGGGAGGAATGAGGCAGGCATAGTCTTCAAAGCGAGAATGAATGGAAAAGATGTTGCCTTGAAATTCTTTTTGTTTAATGGTGATGACTCAAGAAAAGGGAAGTGGTTAAATAAACTTAAAGCAAGATACCTGGAAATATCGCTTTTGGAGACAAGAAATAACATTGTCCAGTATGCCGACTTTGATATCGTGACTGTCGAAGGGGAGGAAATACCGGTCCTTGTGATGAAATTGTATAAATGTTCGTTGGAAGAATACCGGAGTATACTTTCGATGGATACTTTCCTAAAGTTGTTCCGTTTCCTGACGAACACCGTACAGTTCCTGCATAGCATGGGAATCAGCCATGGAGCTATAACTCCCCGTAATATCCTGGTGGACGATCATAATGATTTTGTCCTGACGGATGTCTCTATCCTGGAGAATAACGATGCCGGTTATTCAGATATCACCGCGATCGGAGAGGTACTGCAATGGTATGCTTTCGGAAATACCAGCAACGACGCTGGCATAAGCAAGGTTTTCCCGGCATTGAAACTGTATGACCAGATCGTGGAACGTTGCCTGACACAGGATAACAGCCGGCGCTTCCGTTCGGTGGATGAGATATTGGCTTTTGTAGAGATCCAGAAAGAACGTGATCCGAGTGAATTATTGAAAGAGTTCAGCCTGATCTGCCGGAAGAACTTTCCTAAGGAACTTCCCGAGTTTGTCCATTGTTCGGACCAGGCAAAGATCACAAAACTCTTTTCCGAGTTTGTCTCCAGAAAAGACTTCTTTGGCAGCAACCTGATCTATTTCACGGATGTGGAGCGGAATGTCTTTTCTCCTCAGATATGCAAGAACGGATATATCAAGTTCGATAACTCAGCACAATATAAGGTATTGGATATCTGGATTCACAGTGACAGCGATATGCGAAACGACTATATCCTGGTTCACCATTCGAACACACTGCCCGAAAAGGTAAACGGCAAGGATGTGTACCGCTGGGCCGTTTATGAAGAACGTACACAGATCACCTGGGAGGAAGCGATGAACGGTTTCGCCGAAAGCGACGGGGATATTATCGCACTGGACCGGACTAAAATTGAGTTTTACAACCGCATCTCCCGTGAGGGGTATACTTTTATCGCGCTGAACCATCTGCATAGCCTGGCTTCTCCCGCCAATGCCGGGACGTTACGCGATTACTTTTTCCGTTTTAGCTTTAGTTATGTCAACCGTTACATTCTGGAAGATATGAATAACCAGATGAAGCAACATATCTCGGCTCTCGGCAGAAAATGATCAGAAGCCTTTCCGGTTCATCCAGTCGAAAACCGTCCGGTAGGTGTGGTCGCGGGATTCTTTTTCGGAGAGTATCAGGTCATGGATGCCGTTCGGTATCGTGTCGCGGGTCACATACTCTCCCAGCTTCGGAGCATACTTCTGAATATCGTGTACATCCAGTACTATGTCGGAAGATAGATATTCGTTATGCCATTCTTTAGTCTCCGGATATGACTTGTCGGACGACATGACCAGAACCGGACAATCCAGGTGCAGGCCTTTCCTTACTTTTCGTTGCCCTTCCTGAATAGCCTTTATCCAGCCAGCCTTTTTAGGATGCCCGTTAATCATCTTCCAGTTTGTATCGTATTCCCATTCCCCTTTGAACTGCTTCAACAGGCTGTGTGCGTAAGATGCAATACCATAGCCTTGTACGGTCAGGTTCGGCAAGAATCTCCCTATAAATGCCACAGCCGGAATAGCAACCTTTTCCATAAACCATCCGAAGTTCCAGTCGAGGAAAGGACTGTTCAATATCAACCCGTCGACCGGAAGGTTATCCTTTTTGCTATCCAGGTATAATGGTGTGATCAATCCTCCCGTGGAATGGGCCATCAACAGGATTCTGTCATTCCCTTCCGAACGTATGGTTGCCAGTGCCGTATCGATATCCGCGAAATACTCCGTAAGGCTTTTGCAGAAAAACGGATTCTGGTTGGGGAGGATGGAACGCCCGTATTTTCGCAGGTCCATCGCATAGAAGTTGTAGCCGTGTGCATTCACGCTATCGCCCAGTTGCTTCTGAAAAAAGTAATCGTTGTAACCATGAATATACAGGACCGCCTGTTTTACATCGGGCAACTGGGGCTTCTTGACCAGCGTACAGACCACTTTCCCTTCGTAATCGTCAGGCATTTGAAAAGTACGACGCAGGTATCCGTCTCCCAGCACATCGGGTACATATTGGGCATACAGGCTGACTGCCAGTAGAATAAGTAAAGATGTAAAATAAAGTTTGCGTCTCATAATCGTTTTCCTTTTATAACCGCGACGGGTATATCATTGTTCCGGTCGCAAAGGTAGGTAAACAATTAGAACGGAAGACATCGTATTTTAATCTTTTCTATATTACTATTTAGTTCTTACCTCTTGTATTTTTATTCATTCCGGCATGCATAAATTTAATTTTGAGCATGCCGGAAATTAAATTTATGCATGCTGAAAATTGATTTTTAGCTTGCTCAAAAGAAATAGAATAAGGGAGAAAAATACGAAAAGTCTATGACAAACAAACTAAATAGTCATGTCTTTCCGGTTAGTTTGATTTATGCCGTTCTTTATTTCATTAAATAAAATAATTGTGTACTTTTAGGACTTCATTAATAATCAATAGGGGGAGATAGTTATGAGACGTTTTTATTCTTTGTTACTGATGGTACTGTGTTGCGCCGGTTTGTTTGCCAAGACGAAGAAGGCAGTGTATATAATCATCGACGGGGTTCCTGCCGACCAGATCGAGAGACTGCATACTCCGGCGATTTTTGATATAGCGTCGAGGGGAGCCTATGGCAGGGCTTATACCGGAGGTGAGATAGGAGGATATTCCCAGACCGCTACGATCTCGGCGATCGGATATACTAATTTGCTGACATCTACTTGGTTTAACAAGCATAATGTGGGCGGCAATTCGGACTTGAAACCCAATTATAACTACTGGACTATCTTCAGGATCGCGAAAGAACAACCCAAAGAGTATAAAACAGCCATTTATTCCAGTTGGACGGATAACCGTACCGTGTTGATCGGGGAGGGGAAGAAGGAAACAAACAATCTTAAAATAGATTATGTAAAAGACGGTTACGACCTGGATACAATTCGTTTTCCTAAAAAGGAGAAGGATTTGCATATCTTCGATATAGATGAACAAATATCGAAGGATGCCGCAGAAGGTATCCGTAAAGAGGCGCCCGACCTGAGCTGGGTTTATCTGTGGTATACCGACGACGCAGGGCATATTGCCGGAAACGGGGCTTTCTTCGACGAATATGTCCGGAAGGCCGACAATCAGGTTGCCCGTATCTGGGAAGCCGTCAAGTACCGCGAAGCAAACTTTGATGAAGAATGGATGGTTGTTGTTACCACCGATCACGGACGCGGAGAAAATGGTCACGGTCACGGGGGGCAGTCCTGGCGCGAACGTACTACCTGGATTTCGACCAATATCCCTGTAAACAGTCATTTTACAAAAGGCTCCCTGGCTATCACGGATATCGCTCCTTCCATTTGCCGTTATATGGGATTTGAAATTCCGCAGGCTGTACTTTGGGAGCAGGACGGCATGCCGTTTATCGGGCAGACCGATATTTATGATTTGCAAACCCTGCCTTATAATAATACGGTGGAGTTGTCCTGGAAATCCTATACAGGAAATGCCCCGGTCGCAGTCTATGCCGCTTCCGCTAATAAGTTCAGGGAAGGCGGAAAGGATGAGTGGACTAAGCTCGCGGAACTTCCGGCCGGCGTGAAAAGTTATACGGTCGATCTACAGGTTTTACCGGCATCGCAGTTTTATAAGTTCGTTGTCGTGTCTCCGGGCAATCATCTGAACCGTTGGTTACAGAAATAGCTGGATTACAATAGGTCTAACCTTTGGTTATTAACCGGTTATTCAGTATCAGGTTGAAGATGTTATCCTTTAGGTTCCGGGCTACGGGTATTTTGTATGAGTTTACGTTCAGCAGATTTCCGTCGATAGCATTTACCTGGTTGATATTTACAATATATGACCGGTGGGTCTGTTGAAAGATATCCTGTGGCAACGATTCATGGATCTGTTTCAGGGTGGTGTACACTATTTCTTTAGAGGACACAGTTTGGATGATAACATAGTTTTCCATGCTTTCGATAAAGAGGATATCTTTGAACAGAATCTTCTTCAACTGCTTGTCGCTCTTTACGAATATGTAATCGTCAGCTTCTTTCTGTTCTGTTTGCAACAGGGCGTGAATCCTGTTTGCTGATTTTAGGAAGCGATCGAAGGATACCGGTTTCAGAAGATAATCCACTACTTCGAACTCATATCCTTTAAGGGCATATTGCTCATAAGCCGATACGATGATAACCTTAGGCGGGTTGGTTATGTTTGATAGCAATTCCAGTCCTGTCATTTCAGGCATTTCAATATCGAGGAAGATAAGGTCGACCTGTTGGTTCTTCAGCATTGTGTTTAACTGAATAGCATCTTCACATTCGCCGACCAGTGTGAGAAATTCTATTTTTTCGATATAACCCCGTAACCCCTTTCTAGCCATGGGTTCATCATCTGTTATGATACATTTTATTTTCATGTCAGTTTGTGCTTATAGTAAGTTTAGCAACAAACAGATTTTCTGTTTGTTTAATCTCTAAGTTGTATTTATCAGGATACAGAAGGTCGAGCCGTCGTTTTAAATTCTCAATGCCTATCCCTTTTTTCTTTTTGGTGCTCTGCGATTGGGATATTGAATTTGTTATTTCAAACAGAATTTGTCTCCCGTCTGATTTCATTTCCAGTTGTATTCTGTATTCACCTCTTACATATTTAAAAGCATTTTCAATTAAAGGCTGAAACAAGAGAGGGTGTATCTTCTGATCTTTCAACTCCGGATCGAAATACAGATCCAGCACGAGCCTTTCGGTCATCCGTAACTGCTGAAAAGCAATATATGATTTAAGATAACTTATTTCCTGTTCCATTCTCACCTCCTTTTCTATATCATAGAGCTGATAGCGTAGCAGGTCGGATAACTGTTCGATACTTTGTTTGGCTTCCCCGTTTGTATCCTCTACCTGAAAATAAATGGTATTTAAGGCATTGAACAGGAAATGCGGATGGTATTGCGATTTAAGGAATTTCAGTTCGGTTTCTAGCTGATCGACTTTAACCTTTTCCAGTTGAAGGTTTTGCTCAATGAAACTTTTGAATAAAATGCCATTGCGCACCAGCGTATAATATAGAAACAGCATAAGAGATACAACCACATTAATCAGTGCCGATTCCCCCCATTTAAAAGTGTCATTCAAGTTTACACAAAACTGAATAAATGTGTGTGTGATATTTAAGAGGGTAAAATTTATTAGAAAAACCAACACATATTCTTTCCAGCTTGCTTTCTTCTTATCTTTGCTTTTATTGATAGAATAGCGTGCTATTCGTTGATAAATAAAACTTCCCAGAAAGAATGTGGTAATGGTTATACCCATAGCCAGTAAACGGGCTCTAAAAGCAAACGGATTAAATTCCCATATTCGCTCATTATAAGCAATATCCACAACAATAAACATGCACAATGTAAGTGTTAACGCGATAAGTAAGGAATTAATCCAGTCATGCTTTAAGTTCATTTGTTTTTATCTTTAATGTTACAAGCCTATTCGTTTACTTTCTTCGATCCTATTTGCCTTTTGGGATTTCTTTATCTCCCTGCCACGATTAAAACGGTAACCGAGCGATATTCCTATCATTCTGCTATCATTCTTTTCTTTAGATGTATAATACAGATAGTTACTGTCTATACTGACACGGGGACGAAGAGAATGAAAGATATCGTGAGCGTAAATATACATACTAAATTTGTCTTTAAACAGGTTTTTGCGAACTCCGAGCGATAGTGTCCATAAAGATTTCACCCTGGTTTGTCCTTCGATCATCTTGCCGCTATAAAATCCTTGAACTTCTCCTCCCCATCCGTAGGGTAGCCTGAATTGATTGCTGATATGTAACATTGGGGTGATAGCCTCATTTTTTAATGTTTTCCCGGATGCCGTCCAATCGAATTGTTTATAAGTTAAAGAACCATTTATGTGAGCTGTCCACCAATTAAAAGGTTGCAGGTTGTTTAATCCGACTCTTAATCCGAATGAATTATTGCCGGATAAGTTTTGCGGCATAATCATGACGCGGCTATCCTCGACCAGAAAACTAGTAGAGATCGGATTGTTTATATGAGAGTAGAATACATTGAATGAGTAGCGTTTTTTGAACAGCCATGAAATTTCTATATTATCTATTAACTCAGGTTTCAATCCGGTATTTCCTTGCTCATATAAAAACTGATCTCTGACTTCCACGAAAGGATTCATATTCCTGTAATTGGGGCGGACAATACGACGGTTATATGCCATAGACAGACTGTGATTCTCAGATAGTTGATATTGAGCCATCAGAGAAGGAAAAAGGTCTGTATATCTTTTACTGAAAGTAGTGTCCTGAGTGGTCGAACTATAATCGCTTTTTGTATATGTATTTTCTAATCGCAAACCTATTTCTGTTGAAAAGTGGGGAGACCATTTAGCGTTGAATTGAAAATATCCTGCGTTGATGTTTTCATTATAAGCAAAATTACTGCTGAGGTTGTTGTCTTCCTGCCAATTGTCGTCAATCAGGTTTTTATACAAAGCATCGCTTCCAATATTTACGAAAACTGTTTTCAGTCCGGCTTTTATTCCAAATTTCTCAGACATATCATAACTTAAATTAGTTTGTCCGCTGTATATTTTAATATCCCCATTTGTTTTGCCGGACATTGTATCTTCCTGTAATGGTTTGATATGAGTCTGGAAAAAGGATTTCAACAACTGATCGTCTTTCTGGTCAAACAGTTGGAAGTCGAAGGAGGCGTCCCATTTTCCTGCTTTCGCAAATTTGTATACCATATTGGCTCCTCCTGTGATATTGGTGTAGCCGTGATCCAATGCGCTTAACGCTGTTAAAGTAGAATCGCTTTGAGTGCTGTTATTCTTAAAGAAGTCTGATATGATAGTTTCGTTTTTGTCCCGGTTAAACCAACTTGGCGATAAATATGTTCCGACGGTTATTTTATCCGAAAGGTCATAATCTATCCCGGCATTTATAGAATGTCCTCTATATTCCCTTTCTATATCATTAACGAAGTCCTTTCGTAGTTCGAGTGGTTTTAAAGTGACCGGATCTATGTAATGACCGGAGACTGTGAGTTCTATATAGTCTTTCCCCCAGTAATAAGAGTAATCAGCATATATATTCAGTTTGTTATGATGGAAGTTTAAAGATAAATTTTCATATCCTTTGGTATATTTCCCTCTCTCCAAACCGGAAGATACTGCAATGTTTATACCTTGTTCTTTGACTTTCTTTTTCTGGATATTAATCATACCCGAACTACCCGCCGCATCGTATTTTGATGATGGCTGGGATATCAGTTCGATATTTTCAATGGAGTTGGCGGGGATGGAACGCAAGTAATTGACCAGATTTTCCCCTGACAGATAAGTTACTTTATCATTGATCAATACTTTCGCACCTGATTTGCCATTTAGAATAATCGATCCGTCATTTTGAACGATTACTCCCGGCAATTTTTTTAATGCATCCAGTATATTGCCATCCGTACTCAATAATGCGGAAGATAGGTTGATTGTCATTTTCCCTGATTCGACTTTCACCGGGGGACGTTTACCGGTTATAGTTACAGCAGACAACATATAAGAATCTTCTTCCATAACGATGTTACCCAATTCGTTTTTAGTATTTGGTCCGACTTGTTGCTGCATGCTGATCTTTTTTAGTCCCATCATAGAAAATGAAAGGATATAACTGTCTGGTTTGAGATTCGGGATTTCGAATTGTCCGTCCAAATCTGATATAACACCTGTTATGTAGGTTGAATCAGCATGGGTGACTACTACTATTGTTGCACCGGCTACAGGTGCATTGTCTTTGTCTATTACTTTACCTGATATGACGGATTGTGCGGATATGCTGATCGACAGAATCAGTAATACAACCAGGATATACATTTTATTGTATTTCATAACTTTATTGTTTTTTGATTTCTGGCTCAAAACTAATCCGAAGCAATATGGCTATCAAATTAACCTGACGAACGGAATAATTTACTTGATGAAAGGTAAAAAAGTATCTTTCCGGATGATTCCTTTTCTGTAAGGGGAGTGCCTGACAGTTGAAAAAACGGGAGCATAAACTTTCGGTTTAAGAGATATTGTTTAATTTTGCAACTGGGATATTAGAGGAAATGTAGTGCAAGACATAGAAAATGCAGGATTGCCGCCTTATTATCCGGGCCGTTGGGGATTTTATCTGCGGTCTTTTGTCCAAAGCCTTATCTCCTAAAGATAATTTTGTAAAATTGAAATATCATGAAAAAAACTCTTTGTGTATCAACTCTTTTATGTTTAGCCGGACAGCCGCTTGTGGCACAGGAACGTCCGAATGTTATTGTTTTTCTGGTTGATGATATGGGCCTTATGGATACTTCGCTTCCGTTTCTAACGGATGAGGCAGGTAATCCGGTCCGTTATCCGCTGAACGACTGGTATCAGACTCCGAATATGGAGCGTATGGCCCGCCAGGGAATTCGTTTTTCTACTTTCTATGCGCAAAGTGTCAGTTCTCCTTCCCGCGCATCTATCATGACCGGCCAGAACTCGACCCGGCACAGAACGACCAACTGGATCAATTCTGAAACAAATAACAAAACACCTTTCGGTCCGACAGACTGGAACTGGAAAGGTATCTCGAAGAATGATGTAACATTGCCCCGTGTGCTGCACGAAGCCGGATATAAAACGATTCATGTCGGCAAGGCTCATTTCGGTTGCCAGAACAGCGACGGGGAACTGCCTCAGAATATAGGTTTTGATGTGAATATAGCCGGTTCTTCCATCGGGCATCCGGGTAGTTATTACGGGGAAAACGGATATGGAAATATAAAAGGGCAGAAGGCTCGTGCTGTTCCGGGATTAGAAAAGTATCATGGTACGGATACATTCCTGAGTGAAGCTCTGACATTGGAAGCCAATGAGCAGATCACTGAGGCCGTGGGGGAGAAGAAACCTTTCTTTTTATATATGTCCCATTATGCAGTTCATTCTCCTTTTGAAGCAGATAAACGTTTTGCCGACCATTACCGTTATACGGGAAGGCCGAAAGTCGCGGCTGATTTTGCTACGTTGATCGAAGGAATGGATAAATCGTTGGGTGATATTATGGATCACTTGGAAGAATTAGGGATTGCCGAGAATACATTAATTATATTTCTGGGTGACAATGGTTCCGATGCCCCTCTGGGAGATGATAAAGGTTACACTTCTTCTGCTCCTCTGCGTGGAAAGAAAGGTTCTGAATTTGAAGGTGGTGTCCGCGTTCCGTTTATTGCTTGCTGGGGTAAGCCGGATATGAATAATCCGGTTCAAAAACAATTACCGATTGAAGTAGGTGGTGTCCAGTTACAGATGGGTACAGTGATGGATATCTATCCGACACTTGTTTCTTTGAGCGGAGCAAAAAATCCGAAGGGACATATTGTCGATGGTGTCGATCTGCGGGAGCAATTGGAAGGAAAGAGAAATAATAGCCGTCCGGAAACTGTCCTGATGCATTTTCCGCATGAGCATCGGGGAAGTTACTTTACTACTTATATAGAAGGAGATTGGAAACTGATTTATTATTATAACCCGGAAAATCCATCCGAACCTCGTTGTCGTCTGTATAATCTAAAGAAAGATCCGGGCGAATCACTGGATGTGTCGGAAAGAAATCCTAAATTATTGGTTAAGATGGTAAAAGCAATGACGGCACAACTCGATGCCGAAGGTGCGCTTTATCCGGAAGATGCGAAGGGAAATGTGCTGAGGCCGGTTTATTAAAAGAGGAAGTAGCAGACGTATGGAGTAAAAAATAACACGTAATGTATTGTATACTCAGAAAAACTTCTTACCTTTGCCCCGCAAATTTTAAGTATTAACAAATATAAAACAGCGTTTTATGAACAATTATGAAACCGTTTTCATTTTAACTCCCGTTTTGTCTGACGCACAGATGAAGGAAGCGGTAGAAAAATTCACGAACCTCCTGAAAGAACAGGGTGCTGAAATCGTGAACGAAGAAAATTGGGGATTGCGCAAATTAGCTTATCCTATCGACAAGAAAACAACAGGCTTCTATCAGCTGGTTGAATTCAAGGCAAATCCGGAAACTATCGCTACTCTGGAAGTTCACTTCCGTCGTGACGAACGTGTGATCCGCTTCCTGACTTTCCGCCAGGACAAATATGCAGCAGAATATGCCGCTAAGAGAAGAAATCTGAAATCATCTAAAGAAACAGTAAAGGAGAATTAATCATGGCAGCAACTCAATCAGAAATCAGATATTTAACTCCGCCTTCAGTAGACGTTAAGAAAAAGAAATATTGCCGTTTCAAAAAGAACGGTATCAAGTATATCGATTACAAAGATCCTGAATTCCTGAAGAAATTCCTGAACGAACAGGGTAAAATTCTTCCGCGTCGTATTACAGGTACTTCTTTGAAGTTCCAGCGTCGTATCGCTCAGGCTGTAAAAAGAGCTCGTCACCTGGCGTTGCTTCCTTACGTAACCGATTTAATGAAATAATAAAAAGAGAGGAGACAGAATATGCAAGTTATTTTGAAAGAAGATGTAATCAATTTAGGTTACAAAGACGATATCGTAACAGTAAAAGACGGTTACGGACGTAACTTTCTAATCCCCACGGGTAAGGCAGTAATCGCTTCTGAGTCTGCTAAGAAAGTATTAGCTGAAAACCTGAGACAGCGTGCTCACAAATTGGCTAAGATCAAAGAAGATGCTCAGGCATTGGCTGCAAAGTTGGAAGGCGTTGCATTGACTATCGGTGCAAAGACCAGTTCAACAGGTACAATCTTCGGTTCTGTTACAAATATCCAGGTTGCTGAAGCTTTGGCAAAAGCTGGTTTCGAAGTAGAACGTAAGATTATCTACATTAAGGATGCTGTTAAGGAAGTAGGTAACTACAAAGCAATCCTTAAACTTCACAAGGAAGTTTCTGTTGAAATTCCTTTCGAAGTGGTTTCTGAATAATTCAGTAAACGATATAAAGTTGAAAAGGGCGGTCCTTCGGGATTTGCCCTTTTGTGGTTTTATATGGTTGGGTGGACTCCTTTTATATTGTATAAAGACTCATCTGGTTTTGTTTTGTTGTCCTATGGGCCGGATACCGGAATGAACGACGTTAAACAGGCTATGACTAATTATTTATAGAAAAAGACTTCTCTTTATCAGTAAAAAAATGCTACATTTGCCCCGAATTTGCATAAAATCGTTTACTGTGGCTAGAATATCTTTTCTATATATTAATCTGTTGATGGCCTTGTTTTTGACTCTTCCTGTACTTCAGGCGAGAGAGAAGACTTTTACTGTCGTGATTGATGCCGGTCATGGAGGAAAGGACCCTGGGGCTCGCGGTACCGTTATCGATGAAAAAGCCATTAATCTTTCTGTGGCTTTAAAACTCGGAGACAGGATAGCGGCCAGCCATAACGATGTAAAAGTTGTTTATACCCGTAAGACAGACCGCTTTATAGAACTGGATGAACGTGCGAATATAGCCAACCGTAATAAGGCGGATCTTTTTATATCCATCCATACAAATTCAGTCAAAAAAGGTAGCACAGCTCGTGGAACGGAAACTTATACGTTAGGTTTGGCTCGTACCGACGAAAACCTGGCTGTGGCTATGCGTGAAAACTCCGCCATTTTGCTGGAAGATGACTATCAGCAGAAGTATGAAGGTTTTGATCCGAATTCATCCGAATCCTATATTATTTTTGAGTTTATGCAGAATAAGCATATGGAGCAGAGTATTAGTTTTGCTTCAGAGATACAAAAATGCTTTGTCTCGGCAAAACGGGCAGATAGAGGGGTAAGGCAAGCCGGTTTTCTGGTTTTGAGAAAGACAAGTATGCCGAGCGTTCTGGTCGAACTGGGTTATATTTCAAATCGGGATGAGGAGCGTTTTATGAAATCTTCGGATGGGCAAAACCGACTGGCGAGTGCTTTGTATGACGCATTCAACAGGTATAAGAAAGAATATGACAGAAAGCAGGGAGGAGTATCCGGATCTACGCCGAGTATAGCAAGCTCGGAGGTGTCTTATGTTGAATATGAAGCAACGGAAGAGACTGTGCCTGCCGGTAGTGAAGAGGATATTCTGAATAAAAAGAAAAATACTTCGGTTTCTTCACAAAAGAAACAAACTGCTGCGACTCGGACAAAATCGAATGCAACAGGGAAAATTGTCTATAAAGTGCAAATTCTTACTTCGGATAAAAAACTTTCTCCGGGGGCAAAAGTGTTTAAAGGATATAAGAATGTAGACTTCTTTGTGGAGAAAGGAATCTATAAATACACCTATGGCGAAACGACCGATTTCGATTCGATCAGGAAGTTGCGCCGACAGGCTGCCAAAGACTTTAAAGATGCTTTTATCGTAGCATTTAAAGATGGCAAAAAGGTAAAGTATTAAAAGAGAAACATATAATTTAAAAGGATGAAAAGTATATTGACCAAAGAGGCAAAGATTGGACTTGTAAGTATTATTAGTTTGGCGTTGCTGTATTTCGGGATTAATTATCTGAAAGGTATAAATTTATTTAAACCGGTAAATCATTATTTCGTTACATTTCATAATGTGAAGGATGTGACGGTATCCAGTCCTGTTTATATCGATGGTTTTAAAGTGGGATTGGTAAGAAGTATTGTTTATGATTATGAGAATACAGATAAAATAACGGTAGAGATCAGTCTGGATGATGAAATGAAACTTACGACGGGAAGTTACATTACGATTATAAAGACGCTTCTGAGTGGTGGCGAACTTCATATTCATCTGAATAAATATGTAAAGGATTATTTAAAGCCTGGGGCTACGATTGAAGGAAAGATGGAAGAGGATATGATGCAGTCCGTGCAGGAGAAGATTCTGCCGGGAGTGGAAGACCTTTTGCCCAAGCTGGATTCTATACTGGGCGGTTTGCAGGTGCTGATCAATCATCCGGCTATTACGCAGTCTCTCGATCATATAGCGAAGACTACAGGTAACCTGGAGGCTTCTACCCGCCAGTTGAATACTATGCTGAGTAAAGACGTGCCGGGTATTATGTCTGATTTGAAAGTGATAACTGGTAATTTTAATGAGGTGAGTACCAGTTTAAAAGATTTGGATCTGGCGACTACCGTCAATTCCATTAATGCGACTTTGGCAAATCTGCAACTGACAACAGACAAGTTGAACCAGAAGGATAATACATTAGGATTGTTGCTGAATGACAGAAGTTTATATAATAATCTGGATAGTACGATGATAAATGCATCAAGGTTGTTACTGGATCTGAAGCAGAATCCGAAAAGATATGTTCATTTTTCTGTTTTTTAACCGAAAAGAATATTAAATCATCTAATCTTATTTAGAATTTTTCCAATTAAGGAAAAAACTGTCTAAACGTAATTTTAGAGATGCATAAGGCCTTTAGATAGAGGAAAATAACGTAGTCTACGGGCCTTTTTGCATGAGAAACAGTGGGATAGCGTAATAATTAAAAGTGCCCCAAAATAAAGGGCTCTTGAATGAGTAAGTATTTAAGTGGTTGTAAATCAGAGTTGTTTTCTATAACTTGTTGACACTAAATGCTATATTAAACATTCAAAAGAACCAAATAATTCGGCACTTTTTTTTTCCGAATTAATTTCTAAACTTTGTAGTCGGAAAAATAAAAAAGTATAGTTGGGAGAGTAATAAATCATGCAGACTGAATATCAGACATTGTGGAATAAATGCCTCGCTGTCATTAAAGACATCGTGCCGGAGGCCGCTTTTAACACATGGTTCATGCCGATCATACCTTTATCCTATGAGGATAATAAGTTCACGATCCAGGTGCCGAGCCAGTTCTTTTATGAGTACCTTGAGGAGAAATACGTAAATGTATTGAAAGTTACACTATATCGTGTAATAGGTCAGGGTACGATTCTTAACTACCGTGTTATGGTAGATAAGACGACTGGTGGCACCGTAGATTATCCGGCAGAGAATGGTTCGGTAGCAGTAAAGAAGATAACTCCCAAAGATGCGAATAAGGCTCCCAATCCATTTGTACAGACTGCACCTCAGGATTTGGATCCTCAATTAAATCCCAAGTATAACTTTGATAACTATTTTGAAGGGACCAGCAATAAGTTAGTTCGTACGGCAGGTGAGGCTGTTGCACAGAATCCTGGGAAGACGACGTTTAATCCTTTATTTATTTTCGGACCGTCAGGGGTTGGTAAAACACACTTGTGTCATGCCATAGGAACCCGTATCCGTGAACTTCATCCGGAAAAGAAGGTGTTATATGTTTCCTCTCACCTGTTCCGTGTTCAGTTTACTGATGCAATCCGTAAGAATACAACGAATGACTTTTTGAATTTTTACCAAAATATCGATGTCCTGCTATTGGATGATATCCAGGAATTGATCGGTATGGATAAGACTCAGAATACATTCTTCCATATATTCAATCATCTTCATCAGCTGGGAAAACAGTTGATCCTTACTTCGGATAAGGCGCCTGTCGATTTGCAGGGGATGGAGGAGCGATTGATAACCCGTCTGAAATGGGGGCTTACAGCTGAGTTGAGCCGTCCGGATCTTGATTTGAGAAAGAAGATCCTGAAGAATAAGATCAACCATGACGGTATCGTTATTCCGGATGAGGTATTCAACTTCATAGCGAATAATGTTACTGAAAATGTACGTGATTTGGAAGGTATCCTTGTTTCATTGATGGCGAATGCTGTTATTAATAATAAGGAAATAGATCTGCCTCTGACAAAACGTGTGGTAAGTCAGGCTGTCCGTCTGGAGAAAAAACAGCTCTCTGTTCAGATGATTCAGGAAATCGTATGTAATTATTTCAATCTGGATCAGGCAGTCATTCAGACACGCTCCAGAAAACGTGAGATTGTGCAGGCTCGTCAGATTACGATGTACCTTGCCAAAAAGTATACCGATTGTTCTTTTTCCCATATAGGGAAGATTGTAGGAAAGAAAGATCATGCCACAGTATTGCATGCCTGCAAAACAATCAAGGACCAGATGGAAACAAGCAAGTCTTTCCGTTCGTCTGTTGAAGAGATCGAGGTTAAATTAAGAAGCTGATAAATCATTTTATATAGGTGGAAAGGATGTCGTTTTATATGGCATCCTTTTTCTGTTTTGGGAAACATGGAAATATTAGTGGTTTTCTTTTTGGAAAATATTTTTGGGTTTGTGAAAAGTTAATGTGTTGATTTTCATATATAGTATAAAATGAATTGGAAAACCTGATATTCTTTTCGATTTTAGTTGTTGAATAATTTGGTCAATAAATAAAGTATTCTTAAACTTGCACTATTATTAATACAGTAATTATCGTGAACCATAAAACTTACACATTCGATGAAGCGTTTAAGGCTTCACTGGACTACTTTACGGGCGACGAGCTTGCCGCTAAAGTATGGGTAAACAAGTATGCTTTGAAGGATGCATTCGGGAATATTTATGAGGAATCTCCCGTGGATATGCACCACCGCCTGGCAAGTGAAATTGCCCGTGTAGAGAAAAAGTATCCTAATCCTTTATCAGAACAGGAACTTTTTGACCTATTTGATCATTTCCGTTACATCGTTCCGCAAGGAAGTCCGATGACGGGGATTGGCAATGATTTCCAGATTGCCTCACTCTCTAATTGTTTTGTTATAGGATTGGACGGAGAAGCCGATTCATATGGTGCAATTATCCGGATTGATGAAGAGCAGGTTCAGTTAATGAAGCGCCGCGGAGGTGTGGGACATGATTTGTCGCATATCCGTCCGAAAGGCTCTCCTGTTAAAAATTCAGCTCTTACATCTACTGGTTTGGTGCCGTTTATGGAGCGTTATTCTAATTCGACACGCGAAGTAGCACAAGACGGTCGTCGTGGGGCGCTGATGTTAAGTGTATCAATTAAGCATCCGGATTCGGAGTCCTTTATTGATGCAAAAATGACTGAAGGAAAAGTTACCGGGGCAAATGTTTCGGTGAAGATTGATGATGATTTTATGAATTCCGTTGTTAGCGGAACTGCATATAAACAACAATATCCGACTGACTCGAATGAACCGACTACAGTAAAAGAAATCGATGCGGCTGCTTTGTGGAAGAAGATCATCCATAATGCATGGAAGTCGGCTGAACCCGGTGTTTTGTTCTGGGATACTATTTTGCGTGAATCTGTTCCTGATTCATATGCCGATCTGGGATTCCGTACGGTTTCTACCAATCCGTGTGGTGAAATACCTCTCTGTCCCTACGATAGTTGCCGTTTGCTGGCTATCAATCTTTATTCATATGTCGTAAATCCGTTTACAAAAGATGCTTACTTTGATTTTGATCTGTTCAAAAAACATGTAGCATTGGCACAACGTATCATGGATGATATTATCGATCTGGAATCTGAAAAGATCGAGAAGATTCTTGAAAAGATTGATTCTGACCCGGAATCAATGGAAGTGAAGGAAACGGAACGCCATTTGTGGGAAAAGATACAAAAGAAGACATTGCAAGGCCGTCGTACCGGTGTGGGTATCACTGCTGAAGGCGATATGATTGCGGCTCTGGGACTGCGTTACGGAACGGACGAGGCAACAGAGTGTGCAGAAGAAATCCAGAAGACATTGGCCTTGGAGGCTTATCGTTCTTCCGTAATGATGGCTAAAGAGCGTGGCGCTTTCGAAATCTATGATTCGAAACGTGAGGATAAGAATCCGTTTATCAACCGTTTGCGTGAAGCTGATCCGGGATTGTATGAGGATATGCTGAAGTATGGTCGTCGTAACATAGCTTGTCTGACTATTGCTCCGACAGGAACAACCAGTTTGATGACACAGACAACTTCCGGTATCGAGCCGGTATTCCTTCCGGTGTACAGACGTCGTCGTAAGGTAAACCCGAACGATGCGGAAACGCGTGTCGATTTTGTGGATGAAACCGGAGATGCATTCGAAGAATATGTCGTATTCCATCATAAGTTTGTAACCTGGATGCAGGCTAACGGTTATTCCGTTATCAAGAAATATACTCAGGAAGAAATTGATGAGTTGGTTGCTAAATCACCTTATTATAAAGCTACTTCAAATGATGTAGACTGGTTGCAGAAAGTCCGGATGCAGGGACGTATCCAGAAATGGGTGGACCATTCTATCAGTGTAACTATCAACTTGCCGGCTGACGTATCGGAAGAATTGGTAGATTCTTTGTATGTTGAAGCATGGAAGTGCGGATGTAAAGGCTGTACGGTTTACCGTGATGGTTCCCGTTCAGGTGTACTGCTCTCGACAGAAAAGAAAAAAGAGAAGAAAGACGATTGTAATTGCATGCAACCACCGGTGATTGTTTCTACCCGTCCGCGTGAACTGGAAGCTGATGTAGTGAAGTTCCAGAACAATCGCGAAAAGTGGATCGCTTTTGTCGGTTTGCTGAACGGTCGTCCGTATGAGATCTTTACCGGTCTTGCCGATGATGACGAAGGTATCATGTTGCCGAAGAATGTATCCAAAGGAACGATCATCAAGAGTTATGATGAAGACGGCAAGAAACATTATGATTTCCAGTTCAAGAACAAGCGTGGTTACAAGATGACTATCGAAGGTCTGGACGGAAAGTTTGATCCCGAGTTCTGGAACTATGCGAAACTGATCTCCGGCGTATTGCGTTACGGTATGCCTATCGACCAGGTTATCAAGTTGGTTCAGGGAATGGAGCTGAACAATGAATCGATCAATACCTGGAAGAACGGGGTTGAACGCGCATTGAAGAAGTATCTGCCGAATGGTACGGAAGTAAAAGGACAGGTGTGTCCGAACTGTGGCCTGGAAACCCTTATCTATCAGGAAGGGTGCCTGATCTGTACGAACTGCGGAGCTTCAAAGTGTGGATAAGCGTAACATAACAAATATTTTTATAGGAATGCGGGGAAAATCCCCGCATTTTTTATACCTTCGTCTCCGGAACTAAATTTGATACACATGAAAGTCACCTTTAATATAAACTTCCATACCGTTTGGGGACAGAAGTTATGTATAGTAGGGTCTCTTCCGGAGCTTGGCTCATGGGAGCCTGCTTTGGCTAAAGAGATGAACTACAAAGGGGATGGAAACTGGCAGCTTGAGCTGGAGTTGGAACTTACATCGCCGCAACAGACTATAGAATACCGCTACTTTTTAAGTATAAACGATAAGCAGATATTTGAAGAGTGGGAGAAAAATCATCAGGTCACATTTGAAGGACATGCCAATCATTATACTTTATATGACTACTGGCAGATACGTCCGGCTAATCTGGCATTCTACTCATCGGCTTTTACTAAAAGTCTGTTTGCACATCCCTGTAATACATACGAAAGAGTTGTTAAGAGCGGAAAGAAACTGACAATAAAAATATCGGCTCCCCGGGTGGAGAAATGGCAGAGTGTTGCCATCACCGGAAACCAGGAATGCTTGGGAAACTGGCATCCGGATAAAGCGTTGATACTTAGTTGTGATACCTTTCCCGACTGGCATATCGACCTGGATGCCAATGATATCATTTATCCGTTGGAATATAAGTTCCTGGTATATGATAATGACAAACACCAACCATTATATTGGGAGGAAGACGAAAACAGGAAGCTGGACTTGCCTCCGCAGGATTTCGGAGAAACAGTGATGGTCTCCGGTCTGTCTTTTCGTGATAACTTACCGTTGTGGCGGTGTGCGGGAACAGTTATCCCTGTATTCTCTTTGCGTTCGGAACAAGGATTCGGTGTCGGTGATTTGGGAGACCTCCGTATGTTGGTTGACTGGGCAAAGAAAACCCGCCAGCGCATTATCCAGGTGTTGCCGATGAATGACACGACTATGAGCCATACCCGGAGTGATTCTTATCCTTACAGTGCCATTTCTGTTTATGCGCTCCATCCGATGTATATCAGCCTGCCTTTGATGGGCGAACTGAAGGATGCAGACAGGGTTGCCTTCTACAAGGCAAAACAAGAAGAGCTGAATGCAAAAGATTTTGTCGATTATGAAGCGGCGGTAGGATATAAGCTGGCTTATTGCCGTGAGTTCTTTAGTCAGGAAGGACAAGCCATTCTGTCGAGTCCGGAATATCGTGAGTTTTTTGAGCAAAGCCAATCCTGGCTGATGCCTTATGCCGCTTACAGTTATCTGCGTGAGAAGTACCAGACTTCCGACTTTACGAAGTGGGATAAGAATGCAATCTATAATAAGTCTCAGATACGCGAACTTTGCTCGGAAGACAGTGGTGTCTATCCGGAGATATCTTTTTATTATTTCCTGCAATACATATTACATACTCAATTCAAGTCGGTATCCGACTATGCTCGTAAGAATGGCATTGTCCTGAAGGGAGACCTTCCTATCGGAGTGAACCGTACCAGTATCGATGCCTGGACAGAACCACAGTATTTCAAAATGAACGGCCAGGCAGGAGCTCCGCCCGACGACTTTTCTGTCAATGGGCAGAACTGGGGATTCCCGACTTATAACTGGGATATTATGGAGAAAGACCATTTCTCCTGGTGGAAGAAACGTTTCCATAAGTTGAGCGACTATTTCGACTGTTTCCGTATCGACCATATCTTAGGCTTTTTCCGTATCTGGGAAGTTCCGTTGGATTATATACAAGGCCTTTGCGGACATTTTAATCCGGCTTTGCCATTTACCCGGGAGGAGATTGAACAGTATGGATTAACTTTCAATGAAGCACGTTTTACTACACCGCATATTAACCGAAAGTTCCTGCCCGAGTTGTTCGGCGATTTGGCAGAGGAGGTAGAAGGAACTTACCTGGCACAGTCTTCATCCAATCATTTCGTCCTGAAATCATTCTGTGATACGCAACGGAAGATAGAAGCCATATTCGGTGGGAAAACAGACGAAGTCTCTTTACGCATAAAAGACGGATTGTTTGCCATAGCCAATGAGGTGTTGTTTTTGCGTGACCCACAGGAAAAGGAAAAATATCATCCGCGTATTTCAGCCAGCCATTCCTATATATATAGTGAATTGAATACATCCGACAAGTATGCCTTCGACCAGCTGTATTGGGATTTCTTCTATCATCGTCATAACGACTTCTGGAAGGCACAGGCATTCAAACGGCTGACTCCTTTAGTGGGTAGTACCAATATGCTGGTGTGCGGGGAAGACCTTGGGATGATTCCCGAATCGGTGCCTGATGTAATGAACAAGTTACAGATTCTGAGCCTGGAGATTGAACGGATGCCAAAGACTCCTCAGCGGGAGTTTTCCGATTTGTTCAGTCTGCCGTATAATTCCGTTTGTACTACATCGACCCATGATATGTCACCGCTCCGCAACTGGTGGAAGGAAGACCGCGAAAAGATACAGCGCTATTATAATAATGTATTGCATTATGAAGGGCAGGCTCCCGGGGAATGTTCGTCGGAAATTGCCGTCCGGATTATAACAAACCATCTGGCAACAAACTCTATGCTGACTATTATTCCTTTACAGGACTGGTTTGCTATCGACGATACAGTGAAGAGGAAAGATATCGAAGCCGAACGAATCAATGTCCCGGCCAACTCAAACCATTACTGGTGCTACCGGATGCATATACCGTTGGAAAGTCTGTTGATGAAAGAGGAGTTTAATGATAAGGTTGCGCAACTGATTGTTGCCTCAGGAAGAAAATAAGTAACAGTATATAAAAGTAAAAAGCCCGGTAAATATTACTGGGCTTTTGTTTTCTTCGTCATATCGGATGACATGTTGCAAACCCCGTTGAAACGGGCATTCGGCTCTATTTCCAGCGACTGGGCAAACACGTCTCCTTTAATATTTGCGGTAGCTTTCAGTACCAGTTTTTCGGTGACACGTACGGAACCTTCCACTTCGCCCAGGACTTCGGCATTGGTAGAGATAATGTTGCCTACTACACGTCCTTTGGGACCGACTACGATTTTTCCACTGCAATTGATGTCGCCATCTACCTGTCCGTCTAATCTGAAATCGGTTTCTGTAATAATATTACCTTTTACGTTTGTTCCGGCGGCGAGGGTGTTATGTAGGCCACCGGCAGAGTTTTCATCTTTTTGTTTTATTCCCATCATAAATAGTTTGTTTGCTTAATCGCAAATATAGACTATTTTTTTGCAGAAAGGTTTACTTTATCTACTTTTACAGATAAAATAACGAAAAATGACAGTACAAATAGAACTGGAAACCATGAAATTTTACGCCTGTCATGGGGTCTCCCCGCAGGAGACACGTGTCGGTAATACGTTTGTGGTAAACCTTGTATTAACGGCTCCCCTTGAAAAGGCGGTAGCCAGCGATGATCTGGAAGATACGATAAATTATGCCGTTGTCTACGAAGTCGTAAAGCGTGAAATGGCTATCCCTTCTAAATTACTGGAACATGCGGCGGGACGTATCCTGACCGCCTTGAAGGATACTTTTCCGCAACTTCTGGCTATCGAACTGAAACTCTCCAAGTTGAACCCGCCTTTTGGGGGCGATGTTTACAGCGCCTCTGTAATTCTAAGGGAGAGCTACGGTTAGTATTTGGATAACTTTCTCTATCTTTGCATTATTAAAGCACAAATAAACAAAACACCATGGCATTTACCAACAACGTAATGATTGTCCGTCACGGATTGATGGCGAAGTTAGTTAAACTTTGGAAGGAAAATCGTCTGCTCGACGAGATTGACCGTTTGCCCATAGAGTTGAGTCCCCGTAAATCGAAAGTAATAGGCCGTTGCTGCGTACATAAAGAACGTGCCGTATGGAAATACAAGACACTTCCTCTTCTGGGATTTGATATGCAGGACGAAGTGGATGAACTGACACCGCTCTCCGAGTACGCTAAACGGGCGTTGCTCCGTCCGGAAAACAAGAAAGAGAACCTGATGTGCGTTGTGGATGAAGCATGTTCCTCCTGTGTACAAGTAAACTATGAAATAACGAACCTCTGCCGTGGTTGTGTGGCGCGTAGCTGTTATATGAACTGTCCGAAAGACGCCATCCAGTTCAAGAAGAACGGACAGGCGCGGATTGACCATGACACTTGTATCAGTTGCGGCAAATGCCACCAGAACTGTCCTTACCATGCAATTGTTTATATACCGATTCCTTGTGAAGAAGTTTGCCCGGTCAAGGCTATCAGCAAAGATGAATACGGCGTGGAGCATATCGACGAATCGAAATGTATCTACTGCGGTAAATGTATCAATGCCTGTCCTTTCGGTGCTATCTTCGAAATCTCACAAGTATTTGATATCCTGCAACGTTTGCGCAATAAGGAGAAGATGATTGCCATCGTGGCACCTTCCATCCTGGCACAATTCAGTGCACCGGTGGAAAGTGTGTACGGAGCGATTAAGGCAATGGGATTTGAGGAGATTGTGGAAGTTGCCCAGGGAGCGATGGAAACGACCCGCCGGGAAGCGGAAGAACTGAAGGAAAAGCTGGAAGAGGGACAACCGTTCATGACGACCAGCTGTTGCCCGTCGTATGTCCAGCTGGCAGAGAAACATATTCCGGACCTGAAGAAATATATCTCTTCAACCGGTTCCCCGATGTATTATACGGCCCGTCTCGTGAAAGAAAAACATCCGGACGCCAAAGTCGTTTTCATCGGCCCGTGCGTTGCTAAACGTAAAGAAGTAAAGATGGACCCGGCAGTCGACTTTACGCTGACTTTCGAGGAAATCGGTTCGGTGCTGGAAGGCCTGGGTATAAAGGTGGAAGAAGCGAAACCGTTCTCTGTCCTTTATAATTCCGTGCGTGAAGCACATGGCTTTGCCCAGAGCGGCGGTGTGATAAATGCCGTGAAAGTCTATCTGAAAGAAGAACAGGTAAATGCCGTACAGGTAGCCAACCTGACAAAGAAGAACGTTGCCCTGCTTCGTGCTTATGCCAAGACGGGAAAGGCTCCGGCACAGTTTATCGAAGTGATGGCCTGCGAAGGCGGGTGTGTAACCGGTCCTTGTATCCACGCCGATAAAGTAACCGGACAGAAACAGCTGATTAAGGAACTTACTAAATTCTGAACAACAATGACAAAGAAAATCTTATTATCATTCTCATTGGCCGGTGCGATGCTGTTGACTGCATGCGGCCACAGGGAATTACCGGCGATGGGAGATTATTCCGTGCAGGTATTCCACGACACTCCGGTGAAGTTCGCACCGGACCAGTATGCCGGTTACAGTGAACCGGGAGCAGACAGTATCTACCATCTGGTAAACGGACGTATCATCCTGAAGAAGGTTACATTGCCCGACTATAAACGCAATGTCTCCGTGAACCTGAAAGTAACAATCGCCTCCAACGGTGACCGTTGGGATAAGTCCGGTTCCTGCTTCATCCTCCCCAAAGAGTCGGCTATCAATCTGCTGAACATAGCAAAAGGAGAGAAGCAATTTCCCGCAGTAGACAGTACGAAATTGGAAAACTTGATTGGTATTGTTTCCGGTGAGGATTATGAACCGACTGTCGAACTGATGCGTTTTATGACCCCGTTTGGTGTCGGTCATTACAGCAGTGCAGACGATAGCCTGAGTAGCAAACGCAAGCCTGTTTATATCGACCAGTGGGCCGACAGTGTGAGCTGGGAGCAGAATATCACCGACCTGTATCCTTTGCTGGAAGGCGGGGCTTATGTGGGTGTCTTTATCGATACCTGGACTCCCGAAGGATATATTGCCAGTGTTACCATTGATGTGGACGAATCGGATATAACTTGTGACGCATTGCCTAAAAGACATGTGGAACCGTTGATGAATACGGTTTACTATATCGGTCAGTCTTATCCTGATATTTTTGCCCGTAAAGATGTGTCGACCGGCTTTACCGTTCCGGAAGGAGCAAAGAACGTGCGTCTGAAATATATCGTTACCGGACATGGCGGTCATAGTGGAGGTGACGAGTTTGTACAGAAGCGCAATATCATTTCTGTGGATGGCAAGGAAGTGCTGAACTTTATCCCGTGGCGTAATGACTGTGCTTCTTTCCGCCGTTTCAATCCGGCAACGGGCGTATGGCTGGAGAAACGTTTGGCCTCTTATATCGGAGAGAAAGGATATGCAGAGAAAGAAGTGGAAGAACCTGTCGCTTCTTCCGACTTTTCCCGTTCCAACTGGTGTCCGGGTTCCGATGTGATGCCTGAGGAAGTCGAATTGACCGATATCCAACCGGGCGAACATACATTTACCGTAAGCATCCCCGAAGCTCAGGAGATAGATGGCAATAAACTGAACCATTGGCTGGTGTCTGCTTATCTGGTTTGGGATGAATAGTGGAAAGATTTGAGCTATCCAATAAGACTTGGCTATTACAGGTTTATTTGCCGTCTGCTTTAGCTGACGGACTAGTAAAGGAACTCTCTTTTTGGACTTTAGTCCCATTTCTTACAGGTTTCTATCTAAGAGAAATGTGGCTGAAGCCAAAAAAGAGAAACAGCTTGTAAACCGTCAGCTAAAGCAGACGGCAAATGAACCTGTAACAGATAAGCCACATTGATAAGAGGGCTCATATTTGTCAATCACAGAACCAACTGTCAACTTCAGAAACGTTTCATTAAATCATTATTATTATGGATACACTATTACCTTTTGCCCTTTTGTGCTTCACTTCTTTCTTTACCCTGACAAACCCGTTGGGCACTATGCCGGTTTTCCTGACGATGACTAACGGGATGAGTGACGATGAGCGTAAAACCATTGTGCGCCGTGCCACCATCGTATCCTTTATCACGTTGATGGTTTTCACTTTCTCGGGGCAGTTCCTGTTCAAGTTCTTCGGTATCTCTACAAACGGTTTCCGTATTGCCGGCGGTATTATTATCTTTACCATCGGATTCGACATGCTTCAGGCACGTTATTCCAAGGCAAAACTGAAGGATGAAGAGGTAAAGACGTATGTAAACGATATCTCCGTCACCCCGCTCGCCATTCCGATGCTTTGTGGTCCCGGTGCGATTGCCAACGGTATCATGCTGATGGAAGATGCGGATACGTTGATAAAGAAAATCCTGCTGGTGAGTGTGATAGCATCTGTCTATTTTATCACTTTCCTGATACTCCGTGCTTCCACCCGGCTGAACAAATATATGGGTGAGACGGGTAATAACGTGATGATGCGTCTGATGGGACTTATCCTGATGGTTATTGCCGTGGAATGTTTTGTAAGCGGTTTCAAACCAATAATGATTGATATATTGCAACAAGCTAATTTATAATGGAAGGAATACAGGTGATTGGCTTCGATGCCGATGATACGCTTTGGGTAAACGAAACTTATTTTCTGGAGACAGAGCAGAAGCTCCGCCTTTTGCTTGCTCCCTATGTAGATGGCGAAACTGTCTCGGCTGAACTGTTCCGCACGGAAAGTCGCAACATGCCTCTTTACGGTTACGGGGTAAAGGCTTATATCTTGTCTGTCCTGGAAACGGCTATCCGTATCACCGGCGGTAAAGTCCCGGCAAGCGTACTGGAGCAAATCCTGGCCCTGGGAAAGGAACAACTCACCAAGCCGGTAGAACTGCTGGATGGAGTGGAGGAGACACTGAATGCGTTGGTTGGCCGTTACCGTCTGATTGTTGTGACCAAAGGCGACCTGCTCGACCAGGAGCAGAAACTGCGCCGCTCGGGTATCGAGCATCTTTTCCATCACGTCGAGATAATGAGCGACAAGACCGACCGTGAATACCGTCTGCTGTTGAAGCATTTGGATATTCGTCCCGAAGAATTTCTGATGATTGGTAACTCTGTTCGTTCCGATATCCTCCCGCCTTTGGAACTTGGCAGTTATGCCGTTCATATCCCTTACCACACCACCTGGGAACATGAAAAGGTGGATGAGCCTGTCGTAAACCCGCGGTTCTTTACTGTCGATTCGTTGTGGGATATTATCTCTCTGCTTCCTTAAACCGGTTCATTACAGGTTTTATCCTTTGGGGTCCTGACAATTAATCCTTTTTGTTATGACTTTTAAATATGTAATATATACGTTGCAAATATGTAAGGCTAGACTTTTGGAAATGTAAAGCATGTCTTACATATATGTATACTTAATCTTTCTTTTCTAAAAGTCCTGACAAAAAAGGTTAGATATCATATCCTTTCCACTTAGATATTATGAAGAAAGTACTTAAAGGTCGGAGTATTTCTTTTTCCCTTTCAAATAGAAAGCGAGGATTAGGCTGCTGCGCATCAGCTCCGGGATAATCGGAAGGGTTGTCTTTGCCAGGTTCTCCCTGCGTTTCTCTTCATATTTCGGTTTCATATCGAAAAAGGCTTTGCGGGCCTCATATACAGCCTTGGCATTTTGAATATGGCCGCATAACAGAAATTTCGTAGCAGCTATATAATCCAACCAGAAGCGGGCACGCATTACAGGCTTCAGGTCTTTTTCGGGAAGGTTCTTGTAAAGCATCAGCAGGTTATTGCGGAAGTTGAGGAAAGTCTTGCGGGGACTCTCCACCTGCAAAGTCGCCCCTCCGACATGATAAACGACCGATTGGGGCGTACATACCAGCCGATACCCCCGTGAACGTAACCGCCAGCACATATCTATCTCCTCCTGATGGGCAAAGAAACCGGCATCGAGGCCGCCTACTTCCTTATAGACGGCGGTACGGATAAACAGGCAGGCCCCTGTTGCCCAGAGGATATCGGCAGGCGTGTCATATTGGGCTTCGTCTTTTTCTACGACATGCAGCATGCGTCCCCGGCAATAAGGATACCCGTAAATATCCATATAACCGCCGGCCGCTCCGGCATATTCGAAATATTCCTTGTTGCGCTGTGCCCGTATCTTGGGTTGGGCGGCGGCGATGGTGGCATCGGCTTCAAGGGCAGCCAACGGTGCGTCGAGCCAGCCGGGCGTTACTTCGACATCACTGTTCAGCAGGACGGTATATTCGTTGTCGAGTTGTTTGAGTGCCTGGTTATATCCTTCGGCGAAGCGTAATTCTTATCCAGCCGGATAATGCGGACGAAAGGGAACTTTTCCTGCAACAGGGCTATCGAGTTGTCGGTAGAACCATTATCGGCCACGACTACTTCCGTCCTTTCTATCGGACTGTATGCTATTACCGACGGGAGAAATTCTTCCATCAGCTTCGCACCGTTCCAGTTAAGGATGACGATGGCTACTTTTTTAGTTGACAGATGGGGGGAGGAAGTAGTATTATTTGTCATGATATATTTATTATAGTGACTGGTTGTAACTGTTTCCCCTCTTGAGAGGGGAGGGGATTACTCCCGTTTATATTTCCAACGTTTATGTGTCCAGAGCCAATAGGCCGGATTGCGGAGAATCATCTTTTCCGTCATGCGGGCGTATGATTCGGTAATCTCGTTCTCGGTAGTCTGTTTGGCATGGGCGGTCATCAGCTTCATTTCGACTGTATAGTAGCCGCGTTTCACTTTCTGTACATCCAGGAAGATGACCGGCAAATCCAGTTTACGGGCGATACGTTCCGCACCGTTCAGCATAGCGGTATCCTGATTCAGGAAGGTAGTCCAGTAATGCAGGTTTGCCTTGCTGGGTGTCTGGTCGGCTATGAAGATAACGATGTTGTTGTTGCCTTCTTTCTTCAACGTCATCATGTCGCGTACCGTGTCGTTCTTCTTCATTCCATAAGAACCGAAGCGGGTGCGCAGATAAATGAACAGGCGGTCGACAGCTTTGTTATTTAACGGTCGGTAGATTTGCCACAGGCACGAATCGGTATATACCAGGCTGGAGGCGCTGAACCATTCCCAGTTGCCGTAATGGCCCATCAGCATCATCACTGTTTTTTGTCCTTCTGCCTGCAAACGGGTTGCCACTTCGGGATTCTTGATATGGGCACGGCGCAATACTTCTTCGGGAGAGATATGCGCCAGTTTGATTGTCTCGACGATATAGTCGGCAAAATGATGGTAAAAGGCCCTTTCCAACCGGCGTAATTCTATTTCCGATTTCTCGGGGAAAGAGGCTTCCAGGTTGCGGCGCACTACTTTTATCCTGTAACGAATCACCCAATAGATTAGTACATACAGGATATCGGACAGTACATACAGTACCGACATCGGTAAAAATGCATGCAGCTTGGCCCATGCAAAGATTAATCCGTATTGAATTTTATTCCACATATCAACCGATAGTTACTAATTCACAATTTAATGCAGTACGGTCTTCGTTCCATCCGGTCAGCGTCACCCGTCGGGTTTCGTTTACCAGCGAACTGTTGTAAGGTATCTCGACTTTAATATAATTCTCTGTGAAACCGTGCATCCGGCCGTCTTTGCGTGTATGTTCGAATAAAACTTCCGCCTGACTGCCGATATGGGCGTCGTAGAAAGCATGAAGTTTCCTGTCGGAAATATCCAGCAGTTGCTGGCTGCGGGCATGTTTTACTTTCGGGTCGACCGAATGGGCAATCTTCAACGCCTGTGTTCCCGGACGTTCCGAATAGCTGAATACATGCAGCTGGCTGATGTCCAGGCTGTTGATGAAGTTGCGGGCATCTTCGAAGAACTCGTCCGTTTCGCCGCGTGTCCCGACAATCACGTCCACCCCGATAAAGGCGTGGGGCATGATTTCTTTAATCTTCTCGATCTTATGACGGAAAAGGGCCGTGTCGTAACGGCGGCGCATCAGTTTCAGCACCTCGTCGCTTCCGCTCTGTAAAGGGATATGGAAGTGAGGGGCGAACCGTTTGCTGGAGGCTACGAAGTCGATGGCCTCGTCCGTAATGAGGTTCGGCTCGATGGAAGAAATACGGTAACGCACGATACCTTCCACTTCGTCGAGTGCACGAATCAGGTCGATGAAAGTCTCGCCTGTCGACTTGCCGAAGTCGCCGATATTGACTCCGGTCAGCACGATTTCTTTTCCACCTTTGGCAGCTACCTCCCGTGCCTGCTCCACCATACTGGCGATTGTGCCGTTGCGGCTTCGTCCGCGGGCAAAAGGAATGGTACAATAGGAGCAGAAGTAATCGCATCCGTCCTGTACTTTCAGGAAATGACGCGTACGGTCGTCTGCCGAACAGGAAGGGGAGAAGGTCCGTATATCTTTAGTTTGTGAGGCAACGACTGCGCCGCCTTCTTCTTTCTTTTTCAGGTCATCCAGATACATTAATATATCCAGTTTTTGCTCTGCGCCCAAAACCAGGTCGACCCCCTCGATATGGGCCACCTCTTCCGGTTTGAGCTGCGCGTAACAGCCGGTCACAACAATAAAGGCTCCCGGATGCTGTTTGCTGATGCGACGGATGGACTGGCGACATTTCTTATCGGCCAGTTCCGTTACCGAGCAGGTGTTTACGACACAGATGTCTGCTTTTTCACCCGCACGGGCTTTACGTACGCCCTGCTCTGCCAATACCTTCCCGATGGTGGAGGTCTCTGCGAAGTTGAGCTTACAGCCCAGGTATAATAAGCAGCTATTTTATTTTCAAATACGGTTTTGTCTATCATTGCGATTGAATTATCGCGCAAATGTAATTAAAATTATTGACATGTAGATTGTTGGTGTTTTGTGTGGTTTCAGTAATCTCGTTATTTCTCCTTTCCCTTTACAGTTAGAAGGAGAACATTGTGTTTGTGAAGATTAAAGGTATGGATGACTTACTGTTTTATTGCCCTTTCTTTGTGAATAAGAAACAGGAAGAAATAGATTGAGTTGTTTATTCGCCAGAAAGTACGTATATTTCGTACGATTTATTCGTGCAAACGTGAGGTCGTTCGTAATTAGTATTCATAACAAATAGAAAGAAATGAAGAAACTAAATGTAAATCTGGCAATTATCCTCTTTTTCATAGGGGGATGCACTGGTTGCCAACAGTCCGGTTCCCAAAATGACGAGATTATCAGTGTCGATGTTACTGCCAGCTATCCTGAAAAGGAACTGATTCTCCAGGATATAATGGATGTGGAATACGTTCCGCTGGAAACCACTGACGAGTTTATCACTCATGGTATTGTGGAAGCTGTCGGTGAGGAATTCTTGCTGGTAAGAAACCGGAACGATGGAAATATCTTTGTCTTTGACAGGAAAACCGGTAAGGGCCTGCGAAAGATAAACCGTCTGGGGCAAGGTGCTGAGGAATATTCCGGTATTTCAGGAATTATTCTGGATGAAGATAATAACGAATTGTTTGTCGTAGACTATACTAAGAATATATTGGCATATGACTTATCCGGAAACTTTAAAAGAAGTTTCAAATTTGCAGATAACAGTTATTATGATGATGTATTCAATTATGACCGGGATCATCTGATTACTTATAAGAAATACTACGGAACGCCGGAAGAAAACAGGCAGGCATGCCATATACTGTTTTCAAAGCAGGACGGAAGTGTCACCCGGGAAATACCAATTCCCTTTAAAGAGATGAAGACACCGGTTGTGATGAAAGATGAATTGGTTGTAACGCCTGAGTTTCATATGACATTTCCAGCCAAGGATCATTGGGTGCTTGTGAATACATCTTCCGATACTGTGTACAACTATTTGCCGAAGGGCAATCTAACTCCTTCTATTGTCAGGACTCCCACCATACAATCCATGGAAGTAGAAGTCTTTCTTTTCCCAACCATTATCACCGACCGCTATTATTTCATGCGGACTATGAAGAAAGAATTGGATTATAAAACGTTTAAAGGATTCCCCGGTACCGATTTGGTATATGACAAGCAGGAAAAAGCAATCTTCAACTATACTATATGTAATGCTGATTACTCGAATAAAAAACAGGTCTCTTTCTTTTCGAAGCCTAAAAATCAAGAAATACCGGTCAGTCTATCTTTAGAAGCCTCTGACCTTACGGAGGCTTATGAAAAAGGACAGCTGAAAGGCCGGTTGAAAGAAATTGCAGCAACCTTGGATGAGGAAGCGAATCCGGTGATTATGCTGATAAAGCATAAGAAATAAAGAAATCAAACAGAGGCTGAGTTTGACCGGATAAGGGTTAAACTCAGCCTGTCTGTTGTGTATCTGCCGGATAGTCTGTATTTTTGCACAAAATATAAGCATCTGTGCTATGATACAAGAAAACTTCATTAAGATATACGAAAACAGTTTCAAGGAAAACTGGTCGTTACCCGCACTGACAGATTACAGCAAGAACGTCACTTTTACATTCGAGGATGTAGCGAAGGAAATAGCCCGTATCCATATCCTGTTTGAGGAATGTCAGATACGCCGGGGAGATAAAATCGCTCTGATCGGTAAAGACAGTGCCCGCTGGTGTATTGTCTATATGGCGGCTGTTACGTATGGTGCAATCATAGTGCCCATCTTGCAAGATTTCAACCCGAACGACGTACATCATATTATCAATCATTCCGAATCGGTCTTCCTGTTCGTCAGCGACCGTATCTGGGATTCGCTGGAAGAGGATAAGATAGAAGAGATACGCGGTGTGTTCTCTCTTTCCGATTTCCGTTGCCTGCATCAGCGTGACGGCGAAAGCATTCAGAAATTGATGAAGTCGATGGATGAGAAGATGGCGGAAAAGTATCCGAAAGGATTCAGCAAGAACGATATAAAATATGCCGAACTGGATAACGATAAGGTTGTCCTGCTGAACTATACTTCCGGTACGACCGGTTTCAGTAAAGGCGTTATGCTGACCGGAAATAATCTGGCGGGAAATGTAACTTATGCCAAGACCCTCGATTTGATGTATCGTGGCGACCGCGAATTATGCTTCCTGCCGTTGGCACATGCCTATAGTTGTGCTTTCAACTTTCTCGTACCGATGGCGGTGGGTGCCCATGTCTATATGTTGGGGAAAGTCCCTTCTCCGAAAATCTTGCTGAAAGCATTTGAAGAGGTGAAGCCGAACCTGATTCTCACCGTTCCGTTGATTCTGGAAAAGATATACAAAAAGATGATTCTTCCGCAGTTGAGTAAAACAACGATGAAACTGGCGTTGAATATTCCTTTGCTGGATTCGCGCATCTATGCCCAGATTCGTAAACATCTGGTGGATGCTATGGGAGGACGCTTCCGTGAAGTGATTGTCGGTGGAGCAGCTATGAACCAGGAAGTGAGCGATTTCCTGTATAAAATCAAATTCCCGTTTACTATCGGTTACGGAATGACCGAATGTGGGCCGCTGATTAGCTACGACCACAATTATGAATATGTGCCCGGTTCCTGCGGACAAGTCCTGAAAGGAATCATGGAAGTACGTATCGATTCTGATGACCCCTATAATAAGGTAGGGGAAATCCAGGTCCGGGGTGAGAATGTAATGAAAGGCTATTATAAGAATGAAGAAGCGACAAAGAATGCTTTTACCGAAGACGGCTGGCTTCATACCGGCGACCTGGGAACGATTGATGCGGATAACCGTATCTTTATCCGGGGCCGTAGCAAGACAATGATTCTGGGTGCAAGTGGACAGAATATCTATCCGGAAGAGATTGAGTCGAAAATCAATAACCTGCCTTTCGTCATGGAAAGTATCGTTATCGAGAAAAACGGCAAGCTGGTAGCTTTGGTCTATCCAGATTACGACACGGTAGACGGTACCGGAATATCCCATACCGACCTGCCGGTCATTATGGAACAGAACCGGGTTGAGTTAAATAAGCAGCTGGCTTCCTATGAAGTTGTTTCAGAAATACAATTATACCCGACAGAGTTTGAAAAAACACCGAAGAAGAGTATCAAGAGGTATTTGTACAGCAACTATTGATAGGTATTCATGTCTTGATTAACAGTCTATTACGCTTGTTGCGAAAAATAATTGAAAAAAAAGCATCTTATGTTGTACAACATATATAATTAATACATACATTTGCATCGTTTTACAACAACAAGAAGATATTATAGACCGTTTAAATTAAAGACAAAATGAAAAAGTTAGTTGCATTTGCTGCTATCGTTGCAGCCGTTTCTTTCACATCATGTGGTAACAAATCTGCAGAATCAAATGCTGAAGTAGCTGAAACAGAAACTACAGTAGAAGAAACTACTCCTGCAGTTGTTGAAGAAGAAACAGTAACAGAAGAAGTTGCTCCTGCTGAAGGTGATTCAACTGCTGTTGCTACTGAAACAGAAGCTGCTCCTGCTGAATAATATTCAGTAATCAGTTAAAAGGACAGTCTGTATGCTCAAACATACAGACTTTTTTGTTTATAACGGTATTCAATATGAAAAGAAATCGAATCATTATCCCAGTTGTCGCATTGTTGAGTCATACGATGTATGCCCAGACCCCGGTTGACATGAATTTGCAGTTGCAGAATGTGGAAATACAGGGTAAACGTATTGCCGGTCTCAATGGCGGTGAGGTTAAACGTCTTCAGGTAGACAAGAACCTGAGCAGTATGACGGGCACGGTATCCGAAGCCTTCCGGCAAATGCCTTCGCTGGTGACCGATATTGAAGGGGGAGTCACTTATCGCGGGTCGGGGAAAGCAGGGATGCTGATTAATGGTATTCCTTACGGGTTGCTGGAGGAATATAGCGGAGATGTCCTTATCCAGTTGCCTGCTTTATTTTTCAACCGGATATCAATGTCTGCCTTGCCTGATATTTCGCTGGTGCCTGATGGGGATGCCGGTGTACTGAACCTTTCCTCTACCAATTATACAAAATCGGATTCGCCGCTGACGGTGACGTTGGGAGCGGGATTGCAGGAACGGTATAATGCCGGGGCAATCGTAAATCTGCATCCGGGGAAATTTCATATCGTTGGGAAATATAATTACCGGAAGGAATACCGCGAACGTTCGTTTGACAAGACGACAAAAACGGATGCCGGTACAACCATAATGAATAATAATGCATCGGCACGTCCGGATGTTCATCTGGCCGACCTGAGTGTGGGGTATGACCTGACTTCAAAAGACTTGCTGACTGTCTACGGATTATATCATTTGATGGATTACAGCCGTTATGGGGGAATCAATAATAAGGTCTTGAATCCGGATGGAAGTGTAAAGAACCAGATGACCCGCCATCGTTATAACGACCAGCGTCAGGATGCTTATGCCTTGGAGGCCCGTTGGAACCATCATTTTTCCAATCCGTTGGATCAGTTGAGTGTAACATTCAATTATAATGACTTCGGTTATGATGAGGACAATTACTATGAAAATGAGAAGCCGGGAACCGGAACTATCCTGAAGAAAGACAATATGTTCATCAATCAGGACAAGCATAATTATTATTTTTCTGCTGCCTTCAGTAAGTTGTTTGCCGATGAATGGTATTTCAAAGCCGGATATATCGGACGTATCAAGGATGAAACTTACAGGACGGAGACAAACGACATCGGCCTGGATGATAATACCTGGACTCCCGTTGCCAATAAATCATACGATTATTCTTTCAACCGGAATACCCATTTGTTGTATGCCTCGGTCGACAGACGTTGGGACCGTTTCTCTGCCGAAGCCGGTTTACAGGCGGAAGTCAATGCGCAGAAATTCAAAACACAGAAAAGCAATACTCGTTTTCATGTATATCCCCGGGTAAAGTTTTCTTTACAGACCGGCAATGCGGGTAGTTTGTCATTGAGTTATCTGCAACGCGTGATTCGTCCTAATGGAGCGGATTTGAGTCCTTTCACCAATTACAGTGACCCGACTCATCTGTCACAGGGGAATCCGGATTTGAAGGATGAGTTCATTCATTCATTGGAATTGTCTTATCTGTTGGTTGCAAATCGTTTCCGTTTCTCCCCGGCCATTTATTACCGTAATAAATCGAACCGGATTATGGAAGTGATAAACGAGGAGTCTATCTGGCAGAAAGAGAATATAGGCCACAGCCAGGCATTGGGTTTTGAACTTTCCGGAAACTGGAATCCTATCCGTATCCTGAATATCGGTTTTTCCGGTAATGTGTACAGAGATGAGATCGATGGCAGAACGGTTGGCTATGAGGAGAAGAAGTCAATGGTTTGCACCGACCTGAAAGGAAGTGTGAGTATCTATATCACCCCGACCACGGAGTTTCAGCTGGATGGCTTCTTTATCTCGGACCAACTGACTCCGCAGGGTAAAATCAAAAGCCACAGCAGTGTGAATGCCGGGCTTTCCCAATATTTCATGCATCGTAAACTGCGTGCCAATCTGAGTATCAATAATATCTTTGACGGCCTGGAAGAGACGAGCCTTATCGATACAAGTAAAATGCACATGGAGCAAGTACGCAACCGGGATGCACGGGTGACCTGGCTGACATTGACCTATAGTTTGTAAATGGTATTTTGATGGCGTAGATAAAGATAGATAGGCTCAAATCTTATCATATTTGAACTATCTTTAATAAAGAACCAGATACGCGGCTGGCTCTTTCACTTTTAATTGGTTCTTTCTACTAATGCCCCCAATATAAATTCAAGACAGTATCTTTATCATCTAAAGTTTTTCTGTTTTTTTCCTTCATTTGTTCATATTGAAGCTACTGTACTGATGAATAATGGTTTGTAAATGAATATAATGAAGAATATCATCCTATAGCATCTATATAATTCAAATTTTCCGTGTAATATAATGAATAAAGGCAAACTTTCTGTATACCTTTTTCAGGTAAAGTCATAAGTCGTATGTTGTAAGCATTTATCTTATTATTCTTTAATTCAAAAATCATATCCAACTTCTTGTTTGTCATCTGTCGGACGCTTGTTCGACAGATATCGGATAAGCGTCCGACAGATATCGAACAAGCATTTGACAAATGACGGACAAGAACGAATACAGCACTTTTGGTCTAAAAGTATATCAGTTCCACTCTACCTATACACTAATAAAGAGACAAGATATACCTTTGGATTTGCCAGTATCCAATGGTTGTTCATGATGAAGCGATAGAGGAAAATAGAGGAGAAATAGAGACGTTTACCTCGATTCTATTACAAATCATATCGGATCCTTCATTATGTTCATCTTGTATTGCTTGATTTATAATGCATATATGCCATAAATGAAGGAATGAATACAGAAAACGGAAAAACTTTTATTAGGAGAGTCTGCAATCGGTTTCGTTTTATTTACTGACTATAACACACCCCCTTCCCCCTCTCAAGGGGAAACAGGTACAACCTGTCACTATTAACAGATAACTCACTTCTTGGCAGATATGAGTGTTTGTTTATAGCAACTGGTTGTACCTGGCTCCCCTCTTGAGAGGGGGTAGGGGGTGTGTTAAGCCAGTCAATAAACAGATAGCTCAAATCTTTCTAAACAGACCTCTCCTTTCCCCTATTTAGTGATAATTAATAGTCCCCGCAAATAAATTATTTACGGAAATATTTCTTTATTCAGCAATACATTGTACCTTTGTCCTCGTTAAAAAAGAAAGTATTATTATAAGTAATAACATATAAAACTTATTATTATGTCTAAAGTAACAGTTGTTGGCGCCGGTAATGTAGGTGCTACTTGCGCAAATGTTCTTGCCTTCAATGAAGTGGCAGACGAAGTTGTAATGCTTGATGTTAAGGAAGGCGTTTCCGAAGGCAAAGCAATGGATATGATGCAGACGGCTCAGTTGCTGGGTTTCGATACTACAGTTGTAGGTTGCACAAACGACTATGCTCAAACAGCAAATTCTGATGTTGTTGTTATCACTTCTGGTATTCCCCGTAAACCGGGTATGACTCGTGAAGAGTTGATCGGTGTAAACGCTGGTATCGTGAAGAGTGTAGCTCAAAACATCCTGAAATATTCTCCGAATGCAATTATCGTAGTTATCTCTAACCCGATGGATACAATGACTTACCTGTCATTGAAATCTCTGGCTTGCCGAAAAACCGTATCATCGGTATGGGTGGCGCATTGGATAGCTCTCGTTTCAAATATTTCCTGTCTCAGGCATTAGGATGCAATGCTAACGAAGTAGAAGGTATGGTAATCGGTGGTCACGGTGATACTACAATGATTCCGTTGGCTCGTCTGGCTACTTACAAAGGTATCCCTGTAAGCAAACTGCTGAGCGCTGAAAAATTGCAGGAAGTTGTTGCTTCTACTATGGTTGGTGGTGCTACACTGACAAAACTGCTGGGTACTTCTGCATGGTATGCACCGGGTGCAGCAGGAGCATTTGTAGTTGAATCTATCATCCACAACCAAGGCAAAATGGTTCCTTGTTCAGTTTATCTGGAAGGAGAATACGGCGAATCAGATCTTTGTATCGGTGTTCCTGTTATCCTGGGTAAAAACGGTATCGAAAAGATCGTTGAACTGGAACTGACAGCTGAAGAAAAAGAATTGTTCGCTAAAAGCGCTGCCGCTGTTAAGGGAACAAACGCTGCACTGAAAGAAGTAGGTGCTTTATAATCGGTAAACAAACTCGATTGATTAAATAATAAAGAGGATAACTCAGAAATGGGTTATCCTCTTTTTCTTTTTATCATTACCTTTGCAGAAAAAAGAATTATGATTCGTCCGATGACAGTGTCTGATGTGAGCGAGATTGTCGCGATCTATGCCCACTATGTAAACAACACGGTAGTAACCTTCGACACGGAAGTTCCCTCTGAAACGGAGATGTGCCAACGGTTATGCCCTATTATGGAACATTATCCGGCCTGGGTATATGTCGAAGACGGAAAGATTGCCGGTTACTGTTATGCACACGAATGGAAAACTAAAAAAGCCTATCGCTCCACCGTTGAGACAACCATCTACCTCCATCCGGACTATACCGGCAAAGGATACGGACGTTTATTAATGAACCGGTTAATAGAAGACTGCCGCAACCGTTCGTTCCATGCCCTGGTCGCCTGCATCACCATCCCCAATGAGCCCAGTGTAAAACTACACGAAAGACTAAATTTCAAACAAGTCTCCTGCTTCCATGAAGTTGGTCGAAAATTCAACCGTTGGCTGGATGTGGCTGACTATGAGCTGATTTTTGAGAATAAGGAAGCTACAACAACAATAGTAACGAACCAGATCTCGATTACCTCCGCCATCAGTTGAAACACATGAAAGCCTTGGTTACAACCCTCGAACTCCCTTGGGATCGCTTAATTCCTATCCTCTTCCGTAGTTTTACCTCTTATATTCAACAACCGGATACAAACATGAACATCCGAAAATCCAGCCAACTCACCGCTCTACTAATGGACAGCATGAGTTACCTGTCTAAAAATACACGGACAGTCAACGCCTTATCCACTTTCCTGGATCAACAGATCAATGATCTCGACAAATTACTGGAAGGAAAGATGGAATATAGAACACATGAATCTCCTGCTCTGGAATAAGTAACAAAAAAAAACGAGGATACCTGCAAAGATATCCTCGTTCCTTATTATATAAGCATGTTATCTTCCGATAATACCCAGCTTTGAATCATTGATGAAATCAATGATGTGCTGTATCTCTGCGCTCATCGGCACCTGGTCCTTAATCATCAGCAGGGCATCGAAAAGACTTGAATTTCCCTGATAGATGATACGGTATGCATGGCTGATATGCTTGATAACTTTCTCGCTCACTCCCTGATGCGCCAGGATGACGGAGTTAACGCCGTAATAAATTGTCGGCTCCTGGGCAGCTACAATATAAGGAGGCACATCCTTGCGGAAACGGCAACCGGTCTGTGTCATCGACCATGTACCGACACGGCTTCCCTGGCTTGCCAGCACACAACCTCCGAAGATTGAATAATCCTCGAAGAAACAGTTGCCGGAAACCTTGCTACCATAACCAAACACACTATGATTTCCAATATGTGTATCGTGCGAAATATGTACACCTTCATGCAGGAAATTACCATTACCGATAACAGTCCGGCCTTCCGGCGTCGTGGCACGGTTGATCACTACGTTTTCGCGGATCACATTGTCGTCACCGATAACAACCAGCGTACTGTCGCCTTTATATTTAAAATCCTGGGGTTCTGCTGCAATGACAGCCCCGTTGAATACACGGTTTCCCTTACCCAGACGTGCGCCACTCATGATACTGGCGTGAGGCATGATTTCGCAATTGTCGCCAATCTCTACATTCTTGTCGATGTATGCAAAAGGATGAACAGTTACATTCGCTCCCAGTTTTGCACCGGCATCTACATAAGCTAACGGACTAATCATAATAATCTAAGTTTTAATGGTTATTACTCTCTTCCTCCACCAACAGCACTGTACAAGTTGATAACAGCCTGCATACGCTGAACGTTGTCGGATACTTCTGTCAATTGTGCGCTAAGAAGACTCTGCTGAGCTGACAGGATTTCCAGATAAGTTGACTGGGCTGACTGGAACAAGGCTTTCGTATAGGTTACGGCCTTTTCCAATTGCTCGATCTGTTGTCTGTCCTGAACCAACATCTTATTGGTTGCATCGTAAAGATGCAGGGCATCGCTTACTTCCTTACCGGCTTCAAGAATTTTCTGCTGATAATTCATCTGGGCGATCTTCTCCTCTGCTTTCGATACCTTCAGGTTAGCGATCAGCTTACCATTGTTGAAGATAGGCTGTGCCAGTGAAGCCAGGGCCTGGAACATGAACTGTCCCGGATTAGCAACAGTAATACCCGAACCGTTCGTCCAACCGGCTGTTGCCGTAATATTCAATCCCGGATAGAAAGCGGCACGTGCCTTATTAGTCGTATAGTAAGCGCTGGCAAGCGACATTTCCGCAATCTTCACATCCGGACGGTTTTCCAGCAACTGCAAAGGTACGCCGGCCATGATCTCGTCGGGGATTACCTGATCTTCCAGTCTGCCGCGGTCGATACGTTGCGGTGCTTTAGCCAACAGTACGGACAAAGAGTTTTCCACTTCGCGAACCTGGCGTTGCAGATTGATTAACGAAGACGAAACCTGATGGTATACGGCTTTCATCTGAACGACTGCAGCCTCGGTTGTCATACCGGCCGTCTTCATTGCTTCCATCGCGCGTACATTTTCTTTATAGATAGCAACCGTTTCGGTTGTGATCTCTACCTGACGGTCGAGCATCAGCAGGGTAAAGTAAGTATTGGCAATACCGCCGATCAACTGTGAACGGACAGCCTGTTGTGAATACTGGCTCTGCAAATAGATTGCTTTCTGGTCGCGGCTTGCATTGAGCAGCTTACCAAACAGGTCGACTTCCCAATTAGCAGCAGCCGGCAAAGTATAGGCTTTTGCATAGCTGGATCCTCCCATGGTGGTCAGCGAGCCTTGCGGAGCCAGGTTCAAAGACGGAAGGAAAGATAAACGGGCAGCAGTCAGCAACGTTTTCGCTTCTTCCACACGGAGAACGGCAGCCTGCATATCCACGTTATTCGCCAGTCCTTCTTCAATCAAAGCCTGCAATTTTGGATCACGGAAAACTTCCTTCCAGGAAAGGTTTCCCATATTGGTCGTATCGGCAGCCAATGTATCCGTTACCGATACCGGATCACGATACAGACCAGACGTATCTATCGTTTCAGGACGATCATAAGCCTTGTAGATGTGGCAACTGCTCAGCAGGGCAGTTGCACACATCATATATATTATTTGATTTTTCTTCATTGTCTTCTCACTTATTTTTTAGCGTACTGTTCTATTTCCGTATTCAAATCGCTGTTGTCAAGGTCTTCCCATTCGATCGGTTTAACCTTTTCCTGCAAGTACTGGAATACCACGAACAAGGCAGGAACGATCAGGATCTGGAAGATCATACCGACAAACATACCGCCAATAGCGGCAGTACCCAGCGTACGGTTACCGTGAGCACCTACACCGAAGGCGAACATCATCGGCAACAAACCGACAACCATTGCCAGAGAGGTCATCAGGATAGGACGCAGACGGGCAGCCGAACCTAAAACAGCAGCCCAGGTAATGCTCATACCCATACGGCGACGGTCGA
Source organism: Parabacteroides sp. AM58-2XD (assembly GCF_003463685.1). Classification (NCBI taxonomy): domain Bacteria; kingdom Pseudomonadati; phylum Bacteroidota; class Bacteroidia; order Bacteroidales; family Tannerellaceae; genus Parabacteroides; species Parabacteroides sp. AM58-2XD. The sequence continues at coordinate 13,288 of NZ_QSDP01000009.1, read as the reverse complement.
GGGCAAACTCTACGATCAAAATAGCATTCTTTGCCAACAGACCCATCAACATGATCAACGCGATCTGCATATAAATGTTATTCGACATCGTACCCAGTATCATCTTCAGCGCCGGGATGCTACCTAACGCAGCCCAACCCTGTACAAACAGGAAGCTACCCATCAGACCGAACGGAATTGAAAGCAATACGGCCAACGGCAATACATAACTTTCATACTGTGCACTCAGCAACAGATAAACGAACACGAAACAAAGGATAAAGATCAAACCGGTTGTACTACCGCTACTTTCAGCCTCTTCACGTGCCATACCTCCCAACTCATAACCGAAACCGGCAGGAAGGGTGGTACTTGCTACTTCTTCCAGGGCTTTCAGTGCCTGACCGCTGGTAAATCCGTCAGCCGGGGCAACCATCAGTTTCATAGAGGTATACATGTTAAAACGGCTGATGATATCCGGACCATATACTTTCTCTATTGTAATAAACTGGGAGATCGGTGCCATTTCGTTACCGTTTCTGACCTTGATATTCTTCAACGATTCCATATTGGCTCTCATAGAAGGATCGGCCTGCACCATTACACGGTACATCTTACCGAAACGGTTGAAGTTAGAAGCATACAGACCACCATAATATCCTTGCAAAGTCATAAGGATATCGCTCGGACTGATACCTACTTTCTTACAAGCTGCCGCATCGATATCGATCATATATTGCGGGAAGTTCGGGTTGAAAGTAGTCTGGGCCGACTTGATTTCCGGACGGGCCGCCAATGCAGCCATATAGTCTTTGGAAACATCAAAGAATTTCTCCAGGCTACCACCGGTCTTATCCTGCATATTCAATTCGATATCACTGGAAGCGGAATAACCCGGAATCATAGGCGGAGTAAAGAACAATACCTGTGCATCCTTCACCACTTTCTGGGCACGCATGAATAAACTACCGTAAACAACTTCCGCACTCTGCGTCATAGAACGTTCTTCCCAGTCTTTCAACTTGATGATGAATGAACCGTAAGAAGGTCCCTGACCACCGATAAAACTGAAACCGGTAATAGCCGTACGTGATTTCACTGCCGGATCGGAAGCGATCAGACTATCTACACGTTCCATGATTTCCAATGTACGTTCCTGGGAAGCTCCGGGAGGTAATGTTACAGCTCCCATGATAGTACCCATATCTTCATTCGGCACCATACCAGTCGGCGTTACCTGCATGAAGAAGATCAACAGAGCAATAGAGGCAGCTACAGTTCCGAATGCCAGCCATTTCTTCTGGATAAAGAACAAGACACGCTTCTTGTAACTCTTCAATAAAGAATCATAAGCTACATTGAAAGAGGTATGGAAACGGGATACGAATGTCGTCTTCTTTTCACCGTGTTCATCATGAGGTTTCAGGAAAATAGCACAAAGCGCCGGACTCAATGTCAAGGCATTCAATGCCGACAAACCGATAGCAATAGCCATCGTCACACCGAACTGGCGATAGAATATACCGGCTGTACCTCCCATAAAACTTACAGGGATAAACACGGACATCATCACCAATGTAATAGAAACGATCGCTCCGCCAAGTTCACTCATCGCATCGATAGATGCCTGTTTCGCCGATTTATATCCCTGGTCCAACTTGGCATGGACCCCCTCGACGACGACTATCGCATCATCGACCACAATCGCAATGGCAAGCACCATCGCACAAAGTGTCAACAAGTTGATACTAAATCCGATCAGTGACAACAGGAAGAATGTACCGATCAAAGCAACCGGAATCGCAATAGCAGGAATCAAGGTTGAACGTAAATCCTGCAAGAACACATACACCACAATAAACACCAGGATAAAGGCTTCCAGCAAAGTCTTGAGAACCTCATGGATAGAGGCATAGAGGAAGTCGTTGGCATTCATGGATACTTCAATCTTCATTCCCGGAGGCATAGTCGCCTCTGATCTCACCAGCAAATCCTGGATATTGTTGATCGTTTCTGTTGCATTCGTTCCCGGCATCTGGTAAACGATACATGCTACCGCATTATGGCCGTTTACTTTATTTACATAGTTGTAAGTCAAACGTCCCAATTCGATATCGGCAATGTCTTTCAGACGAAGTACTTCACCATCGGGCAATGCTTTTACTACGATATTATCAAATTCTTCAGCAGTTTGCAGACGTCCTTTATAACGGATCGTATACTGGAACGACTGGTTTCCCTGTTCACCGAAAGAACCCGGAGCTGCCTCCACATTCTGTTCAGCCAGCACGTTCGACACATCGTTAGGCACCAGCTTGTATTGTGCCATTACATCCGGCTTCAACCAGATACGCATAGAATAGTCGGTACCCAATACGTTGGCATCACCTACCCCCGGTACACGCTGTACTTCAGGAATCAGGTTGATCTTTGCATAGTTCTCCAGAAACTTCTGGTCGTAACGGTCTTCCGCATCATAAACGGCAAAAACAACCAACATGGAGTTCTGACGTTTCTGGGTAGTCACACCAACCTTTGTTACTTCGGCAGGCAACAGACCTTGTGCCATCGACACACGGTTCTGAACGTTTACCGCCGCCATATCCGGGTCGGTCCCCTGTTTGAAATATATGGAGATATCGGCAGAACCGTTATTGGAAGCATTTGATGTCATATACATCATGTTCTCTACCCCGTTGATCTGGTCTTCCAGCGGTGCAATCACACTATTCAATACAGTCTGCGCATTGGCACCTGTATAAGTAGCCCTTACCGAAACAGTAGGAGGCGCAATGTCCGGATATTGGGTAATAGGCAATGTGAACAAACCTAATATACCCAGGATGACAATCAGGATGGAGATCACCGTTGAAAGCACCGGACGGTTAATAAATCTATCTAATTTCATATGTTACTTTTTTATAAACGAATATCACCGGGAAAGTCCGGGTTATCCTATACCTTTAATTAATTAAAAGCTGTTTTTAAATTTCCTTCGTTCTGGTCTTTCATGGCCTGCTGGAACTTTGCAGCCTGTTCAGCCTGTGTAATCGGCTTGATTTCCTGACCGTCTCTTAAATTCTGAACACCTTCTACTACGATCTTGTCACCGGATTTCAGACCTTTAGTAACCAGATAATTCTGGCCATCATCCAAAGAGGAAACTTGAATTTCAACATTTTTAATTTTATTATCGGGTTGCAGTACATATACGAATTTCTTGTCCTGAATTTCAACAGTAGCTGACTGCGGAATCATAATAATACCTTCCATGGTGTAAGGGAATACCACGTTTCCTGTTCCCCCGCTTCGCAGGATTCTTTTGTCATTCGGGAAAACAGCACGCATACTAACCGAACCGGTCGACTGGTCGATAACGCCACTGACAGCATCGATCTTACCGGTTTCTTCCAGCATCGTTCCGTCTGCCAGCTGTAACTGAACGGCCGGCATCTTATCCAATTGTTCTTTCAGTGTACCTCCGGCTTTTGTGAGCTGCAACAATTCCTTTTCTGTCATTGAGAAATAAACATATACTTCTCCGATCTCGGAAACAGTTGTCAACGGACTCGAGATAGAAGGACTCACCAAACTTCCGATACGGTAAGGGAAAGTTCCGACAACGCCATTGGAAGGACTGGTCACCGTACAAAAAGATAAATTCTGATTGGCACTGACTAAAGAAGCTTTTGCCTGTTCCAGAGAGGCCTTTGCAGACATTAACTGGTTGACAGCTGTCTCATATTCAAAAGAACTGATAATAGCATTATTATACAAGTCTTTCTTATTCTTTTCTGTCAATGTCAACGTTTTTACGTTTGCCTCTGCCATAGCAACAGCAGCTTTGGCCTGGTTCACTGCCGCCTTATACTGCGTGGGATCAATTTCAAACAAGGCCTGCCCTTTACGGACCGTAGCTCCTTCATCGACACATAACTTAACAATAAAACCCGACACCTGGGGACGAACCTCGATATCCTGCGTACCTCTGATAGTCGCTGGATAGGATGTTGTCTGATTGCTGGAAGATGAATTCACGGCTAAAACAGCATACTCACTGTCACCTAACTTCATGCCACTCTGGCTGTTACCACAAGCAGCTAATAAAGACACTCCCACTGCAAATAACACAATTTGCCTACATTGGGTAATAGTAGCTCTCAACATTTGTTTATTCATAATTACAATTTAAATATTTCTGCCTTTTATATTTTCGTACATTTATTCTTGAAGGCTTGTATTATCAGGCTCGACAACAAAGGGACTCATATCCTAAAAACGTACAAATGTAGAATCTTTTTATCGCACTTTTACCGTTTATACATTCTTTTATACTAAAAAACAGCATTATTTATATGTAGAGATCAAACAGATAGCTATTTTTTGCCGGTTCGAAAGTAAATTAGTCCAAAATTGCATACATTCCATTGCTGTTGTTTGTTTATTCAATAATTTAGTTTAAATTTACAGCTATCTATAAACATAATTAATCTACAATCTGATGGGACCAAAGTTTTCAATTTCGGAAGTATGCAGTACTTCATGGCAACGTACTAAAACTCAGATATGGGTTTTAGCCGGCTTATTGATTGGTATGACAATAATTTCTTTTACGCTGAGCGCTTTTGCCATGCCTATGCAAAAATCCATAGTGGGTACAATCGTTATTAATTTGATCAGTTGCATTATCTCCTGCATTTTTGCACTAGGATACATGAAAAACATATTTCAAGCCCTGGATGGAGAGGAACCGCAATTCTCAGCCTACGGACAACAGGCCCGTAAAATCATCACTTATTTTGTGGCTAATCTTTTTATGGGAATCATCGTGGTGTTCGGTATCTGTCTGTTCATTATTCCGGGCATTTATCTGGCTCTCCGATTGCAATTTTTCACCGCTTTCATTGTTGAAGAAGATACAGGTATCATCGAATCGCTGAAACGTAGCTGGGAAATAACCCGCGGACAGGGCATGCCGTTATTTATGCTTATGCTGGCCATGATCGGAATTTTTATATTGGGACTTATCCTGCTGGGTATAGGAATTTTTGTAGCAATGCCTCTTATATATATGATGTATGGCTATGTTTTTCGTAAATTAAATGCACCTTTGCAGATTATTGAGGAATTATAATTTTTATAACACAAAACAATCCGCAGATTATTTTTGATGTTCTGCGGATTATTTATGATAACAGAATTGCCCTATGGGGAAAACGTATAGAATAAAAGATATAGCAGAATTATCCGGAGTATCTACCGGAACCGTCGACCGTATTTTGCACAACCGTGGCAAAGTGTCGGAAGAAGCACAAAAAAAGGTCGAAAAAGTATTAAAAGAGATAGACTATCACCCGAATCTGATAGCCCGTTCGTTAGCCCTCAAGAAAAAGTATAAATTCGTTACATTGATACCCTCTTTCGGACAGGGGGAATATTGGGCAAAGCTGTCCGAAGGGATCAATAAGGCTGAACAGGAACTATTCAGTTACAATATTGAGGTCGAGCGGATGTACTTCAATCAATATGACAGAAATAGTTTCGACAATTTGATTCCCAAAATAGAAGAGGCGGATTGCCAGGGAGTAATCATAGCAACCCTTTTCAAAGAGAGCGTTATCCAACTCACGCAACAACTCGATAAACTCGAAATCCCCTATGTGCTGATCGATGCCTTTATCGAAAATACCAACTGTATCGCTTATTACGGAACAAACTCCTATGATTCCGGATATATCGCCGGGCGGTTACTTTTTGAACAGATACATCCGGAGGACAACATCGCTATTTTCCGCTTTATCCGTAAAGGCGACATGCATTCAACTCAGGTTATGAAACGTGAGGAAGGTTTCCGCGATTATCTGTACGGTCACGATTTTCTGGGAAAAATATACCCTGTACATATTCATGCCGATGAATCAGTAGAAAACAAAGAGATACTCGACTCTTTCTTCGCAACGCATGAAGAGATCAAGGCTGGTATAATCTTCAACTCCAGAGCACATGTCCTGGGTGATTATTTCCAGCATCAGGACATCGACAAACATTTTAAATTGATCGGTTACGATGTGATCGAATCAAATCTGAGCCATCTGAACAACGGATACATCACCCATCTGATCGCCCAACGTCCGGAAGTGCAGGGATTCAATTGCGTCCGCGCCTTATTCCGTCATCTGGTATTAAAAGAAAAAGTCGAACAAATCAATTATATGCCTATTGATATACTTATCAAAGAGAACATTAAGTACTACAATAACTATATTTAAAGGCATAAATTAATTATTTTTCTTCTATATTTTTTTTGTTTGACAAATAAATACTATACATTTGCACTCAGCGTGTGCTCGCGCACATATTAAACACAAAATGGAAATATCACAATAAAAATCATATATAAAATGGCTAATTTATTTTGTATTAAAGACAGAGTTGTCATCATTACCGGAGGAGCCGGTATTCTGGGTAGCGGAATCGCAGGCCATCTGGCTGAAGAAGGTGCTAAAGTTGTAATCCTTGACCGTGCAGTGGAAACTGGAGAAAAAATCGTTGCCGATATCAAAGCAAAAGGTGGCGAAGCCTGTTTCTTCCAGACTGACGTTCTGAATAAAGAGATCCTCGAACAGAATAAAAAAGATATCCTTGCCAAATATGCCCGCATCGATGCATTATTGAATGCTGCCGGTGGTAATATGGCCGGTGCTACAATCGGTCCGGACAACAACATCTTTGACCTGCAGGTCGATGCTTTCAAGAAAGTGGTAGATCTGAACCTGTTCGGTACAGTGCTTCCTACCATGGTTTTTGCAGAAGTAATGGCTCAACAGAAAGAAGGTGCTATCGTAAACTTCTCTTCCGAATCAGCTCTTCGTCCGTTGACACGTGTGGTCGGATACGGCGCAGCCAAAGCTGCCATCTCCAACCTGACCAAATATATGGCCGGTGAATTGGCTATCAAATTCGGTGAAGGTTTACGTGTAAATGCTATCGCTCCGGGATTCTTCCTGACAGAACAAAACAGGACATTGATGACTAATCCGGATGGTTCTTATACGGAACGTGCCAAATCTGTCATTGCCCACACTCCGTTCAGACGTTTGGGAACACCGGAAGAATTATTCGGTACGATTCAGTACCTGATCAGTGACGCATCCAAATTTGTAACCGGAACAATTGCAATTGTCGACGGCGGTTTCGATGCTTTCTCAATCTAATAATCCATAAAACACAATACATATATGTATTTATGCGAACAAACTTGGCGCTGGTACGGGCCGAATGATCCCGTCAGCCTTTGGGATATTAAACAAGCCGGAGCAACCGGTATCGTAAATGCTTTACACCATATCCCTAATGGAGAAATATGGACAGTAGAAGAAATCATGAAACGGAAAGAAATGATCGAAGAGGTAGGCTTGAGATGGTCTGTTGTCGAAAGTGTTCCCGTTCATGAACATATCAAAACACAAACCGGAGATTTCCAGAAATATATTGACAACTACAAGGAAAGTCTGCGTAACCTCGGAAAGTGCGGAGTTAATGTTGTGACATATAATTTTATGCCGGTACTTGACTGGACACGTACTGATCTGGCTTATACGATGCCGGACGGTTCAAAGGCTCTTCGCTTTGAACGTGCAGCTTTCGTTGCTTTCGACCTTTTCATCCTGAAACGTCCGGGAGCTGAAAACGATTACTCGGCAGAAGAGAAGGCTAAAGCGAAAGCTCGCTTCGATATAATGACCGAAGATGACCGTAAATTACTTACCCGTAATATGATTGCCGGTCTGCCCGGATCGGAAGAAAGTTTTACGATCGAACAATTCCAGGAAGCACTGGACCGCTACAAAGATATCGATGCTGAAAAACTGCGTTCCAACCTAATCTACTTCCTACAGGAAATTGCTCCGGTAGCCGACGAAGCAGGTGTTAAACTGGTGATCCATCCGGATGATCCTCCCTACTCCATCCTCGGTTTACCACGTATCCTGAGTACGGAAGACGATTTCAAAAAATTGATCGAAGCTGTTCCGAACCCAAGTAACGGTCTGTGCTTGTGTACCGGTTCATTCGGTGTTCGTAGCGACAATGATCTTGCCGGTATTATGGAACGCTATGGCGACCGCATCGACTTCGTTCACTTCCGCAGCACACAACGGGATGCAGAAGGAAACTTCTTCGAAGCAAACCATCTGGAAGGTGACGTGGATATGTACGGCGTAATGAAAGCGTTACTCGAGTTACAACAAAGACGTGGTTGCTCGATCGCTATGCGTCCGGACCATGGCCATCAAATGATCGATGACCTGAAAAAGAAGACAAATCCGGGTTATTCCTGCATCGGACGCCTGAGAGGTTTAGCTGAACTTCGCGGTCTGGAGATGGGTATAGCCAAATCTCTTTTCAAGAAATAACAGAGACTGAAATTTCATTTCTTATTGATTTATAATGAAAAAAGCGTTCAACTCCGGTTGGCGCTTTTTTCTGTTTTATAGCTTTTCGATTCATTCAACAGACCATTGAAAAGCATAAATAAATGAAAAAGAACTATAAAGTATTCCTGATTAGGACTTTAGACTGGATTGTTTTTTCTATTTTTGTCCAGCTAAAAAATTTCATAATGCCTAAGATCTACAGTTATATATTATTATTTATTACACTAATAACACTAAGTACCTGTTCTCCGGTACTATCAGTGCAATCACCACCATCCGTTTCCGATCAGGAATTTTACATGCTGTATCCGTCTACAGAAGTTCCTCTTCCCCAGATAGATATATTCCTTCCTCCTACACCGGAATTGGGAAAAACAGAATATGCACGTAAAGATATTACTGAGGATTTTTCTCCACGGGAAAAAGCCGATATAGCTGTTCCGGATCCAAAACTTCTGGCTGACGAAAACTCTCTTGTTATTGACCTGGCTCTCATGACAGATGAAGATTATGCTTTTCCGCTCCCCGGAGCAAAAGTCATATCACCCTATGCCGGCCGCAGAAGACATCATTCCGGCGTTGATCTGAAAACATGTGCCAATGATACCATTGTTTCAGCTTTCGATGGGATTGTCCGTCTGGCAAAACCTTATGCAGCTTATGGCAATGTCATAGTTATCCGTCATTATAACGGGTTGGAAACAGTCTACAGCCATAATTCCAAAAATCTGGTTAAAGTAGGTGACCGCGTAAAAGCCGGTGAACCGGTCGGATTAACAGGAAGGACAGGCAGAGCAACTACGGAGCATCTGCATTTTGAAGTGCGTATCAACGGACAGCACTTCAATCCTGATAAAGTATTCGACCTGGAAAAACGAAAATTGCAAAACACTTGCCTGGTTGCTACCAAAACAGGAAAAAATATTGCTGTAAAAGCTATTGATATACTCCCGCATCAGCGTGCTGGTGAATACCAATACTCTTATTTAGGAATCCCTGTTCCGAATAATAATAAAAAGCTGGATTTGTAGAATAAAAAAAGACTTTATAAACTTCAACCTCCCGTATTTGTTTTTTGGGAGCAAAAGAATAGAGGGAATGCCCGCTTTCCGGGTATTTACTCCACCCACCAACAAATGTGATATATTTGTATTGATCTTCCGCTTGTTTACAGAAATCAATAAACAAACGATCCTGAGAATCTTTTACTTTTCCAAAACTTTCCATGACCAAATTCACAATACAATTCTGCTTTTGATCCAGAAAGGCCAGTACATCCGTTACTGCCTTTTCATGAAATTCCAAAAGACCATGAGCAAAATAAGGTGTTGCCTCTTCATCAAAACGAATACGAAGATCAAAAAATCTGACGCCAAATTCATACTGTTCTTTAAGAGACAGGTTCTGACATTTTCCGGTATTCCAAGCTATTATCTGGACCAGTCCGGTTGGCTTAAGATAAGTCATTGAGTTGTGAGTTCCTAATTTAAGCATAAAATGGTTATTTAAGTGATTAGTAGAAGCTGATTTTCAAAGGGAACTTCCATTCAGTAAATATAAGGATTAATCCATATCTAATGTAAAAAAACAACTGATATTCTTATTTATTTTCTAATTTGGTCCATAAACAAAAAAGGCCACTGATTTTCAGTGACCTTTGTGGAGCTGGAGAGATTCGAACTCTCGTCCAAACGAGGAACTAATCTGCTTTCTACATGTTTATCTTCGCCTTCAATTGTCGGGATCAAGCAAGACCGAAGCCACCCACTTAATCCTTATCCTCTAAATTTTCGCCTGAGACCCGAGGCTCATTTCAGACTATCTCCGATATTGCTGCACCACCTGATCGGAAAGCTTCGGAGCAACAGCATCCGGGTGATGTCACGTCCCCGCAACTTTTGCAGGGATTAAGCTTGAATCTACTATACTTCGATTAAGCAGCGAGAGCGTAATTGTTTTCGCCAGTTAATTGTTCGTTGTCTGAGATTTAAGTGCAAGCCAACCACGCACTACATGCTTACAAACCACTTCTGCCCGCTGTCAAAACCGGTCAGCCCCTTGATTTGTGAGTACAAAGATACAAAGATTCTGCGTATCTCTGTACTCCATTTAGTTTTTTTATTCTATTACCCCTATTTCACGGAACCAGTCTTCGGCTCTGTCAGGCCATTCATTCACGGCTGCACCGGTATCTCTAAGTCCATAACCGTGTCCCCCCTTACTATACAGGTGCATCCAGGCAGGAACACCTGCTTCTTTTAATGCATAATAATAGAAAAGGCTGCTGTTTATATATGACTTATCGTCTTCTGCCTGAATCAGCATGGTCGGAGGTGTTGCCGACGTTACTTTGATCTCTGATGCCAATTGGAAATTTTCGCCATCCAGATACGCCGGATACACCAAAAGACAGAAATCAGGACGACAACTTACCTTATCCGCAGCATCCACTGCCGGATATGTCCGTTTCTCAAAATTATTACTAACCATCGCAGAAAGGTGACCTCCTGCCGAAAATCCCATCACACCGATACGTTGCGGATCTACATTCATCTCTTCTGCATGGGCTCTGACATACCCGATCGCACGCTGCAAGTCCTGCAAAGGAGCTTCATGCTTCTCGCGACCTTCCCGACGCGGGACACGGTATTTTACCAACACAGCTGTTATTCCCAAATTGTTCAGCCATTCGCAAACTTCGTCTCCTTCCAGATCGTAAGCCAGAATATTATACCCTCCACCGGGACAGACTACCATTGCCGCCCCTGTAGCAACTTCATCTGGAGCCGGATAAACAGTGACTGTCGGTTCACTTACATTAGTAACCCGTAAGACGGTTTCACCACCTGTCTTACCGCCATCAGTATCTGCTTTTTCTATCAGCTTGGTTGTTTCTCCCGGTGCTCCTTTCGGGAACAACAGGATCGGATTATCTTGTGCCATAGCTGAACCTATTAAACAACTTGCTCCGACAAGCAGGAGCATCCATTTTCTGATCATACACTACACTGTTTAAAGAATTTATAAAAACCATTATTTTTGAGGGAAATTCGGACTATACAGCATTGTTTTCTCTAATGTCATTAGTTTGCCATCTTTCACAAAAGCCTCTCCACGTTCTGAAAGATGTTTAACCATTTCTCCACGGAGTTCTTTCAACTGTTTTGCATATTCCGCCTTGGCAGAACAATCGGTCAACTCACCCGGGTCTTTCACCAAATCGAACAGTTGCTCTTTTCCATTATGAAGATTCCAGACATATTTTAGTTTGCCATCTGTTAAAGCACACCAATAATTATCCGCACTATAACAAGTAGCATGTTCCATATCAATATATTTACGCCATTCATCTCCATGTCCCTGCACTAATTTCAGCAGTGAACTACCATCCATATCGGGAGGAACCGCCCCCCCAGCCAAATCAATAAAGGTCGGCAGAAAATCGCGTAATTCAACCGGCTGTTCAATCTTTGTACCATTTGGAACTGATTTCTTGACATAAGACGGCCATTTTACAATATAAGGGATATGAGCAGACCCCTCATACGGATAAGTCTTTCTCCAATGATAATGGTCGCCCAACATATCGCCATGATCGGCAGTAAAACAGATCACGGCATCATCATACATACCTTTTTCTTTCAACGTTTCAATAATCTGCCCTATCTGGTCATCGATAAAAGTGACATTTGCATAATAATGCCTTCTGGATTTAACGGCATACTCATCCCCAAAGTTACCAAACGGAGCGTCAGAAGCAGCCTTTTCCGGATCCAGACGTTCCGCATATTTGCCACACCAATCTCCAATAACAGGCTTAGGTATATCAACATTCTTATACATATCCAAATAACGCTTCGGCGGATCATAAGGACTATGCGGACGTGCAAAAGAGACTTTAAGGAACAATGCTGATCATTATTATAATTACGAATCAGTTCACAGGCGGTTTGCCCTGTCCAGGTTGTCGGATGTAAACGTTCATTCAGTTTATAAACTCCTGCACCATGGTCATTCCAGCCTATACCAGTTAAGTCCGGATTCTGTCCCGGAGCATTTAACTGGAACCATTCCCGGTAATCACTGATGAAATCTTTTGACTCAATCCGGCCGCTCTCATCAATTAAAGTTGCATGGAATCCATGAAGTGCCTTCTGCGGGAACCAATGCATCTTTCCGATACCAAAAGTGAAATAACCCAGATTACGCAACATCTGAGGCATTTCATATTTATATTGCTCAGCCATTCTTCCGTATCCCAGCATACCATGATGCCAGGGAGATAAACCTGTCAGCAAGCCGGCACGTCCGGGCGTACTGCTTGGAGCCGAAGAATAACCATTTACAAACAGTGTTCCTTCTGCTGCAAGTTTATCTATATTAGGAGAAATAACAGCTTTGTTACCCATACATCCCAAAGTATCCCCACGATGCTGGTCTGTCATGATAAAAATTACATGAGGTTTCTTTTTCTTTTCCTCTTGTCCATTATTCTGTTCATTCAAGGAAGAAGTGATAGATTGTGCAGAATGATTGACTCCAACTCCTGCACCTGCTAATAGTGACGATTTAAGAAAGGCTCTTCTTTTCATTATATGTTTTTCTATGAATACTAATTTAGATAGCGAAGATAAATATCTTATTTGATTCGTGCAAAGAGAAGACGACTAATATTATCGGTAAGAATAAAAACGAAAAGAAGCTATAAACGCAAAAAGGAACCAACCTTACGATTGATTCCTTTCATTTGTTTGGAGTCTGTGACTCTAAAACGGCGGCTATCTACTCTCCCACTTTTACGCAGTACCATCGACGTGGTTGGGCTTAACTTCTCTGTTCGGAATGGGAAGAGGTGGATCCCCAACGCTATAACC
>NZ_QSDP01000089.1:0-27352 GCF_003463685.1 Parabacteroides sp. AM58-2XD | reverse complement strand
ACCTATTAGATTCTTCTCCTATTTTATTTATTATATCTCTGTTCGTCCTATATTTCAATCAATTTGCCTATATGGTTAATCTGTAGCAAGTTATATTGTAGCCATAGTTCTCCAAGAACTATGATGATAAACGACTATTCATATTAAATAATTCTTAGACCTGTTTTTGTTTATTAACCTTAAATTAGCAAGTGTAATGATTAGATTGCGAAAGAGGTGTAGCGGTCAATGCTGTCAGCCTCAGAAGATTCAAAGCACGAAGCCTGGAAAATATTCGTATGGATGGATATTGCCGGCATTTTTATTAACAGTTGTGGGACTACCCTGTCGAGACCTTCGGGCTGAAGTATTTCCCGTGGTAGCCAAAGTTCAACAATCGTCGAAATTCAAAGGCAAAATCTCGGATACGGGAGGAGATCCTTTACCTGGTGCTACGGTGCAGATAAAAGGTAGTACGAAAGGAGTTATTGCTGATATGGATGGTAACTTTGAGTTTGATGATTGTCCTCTTAACAGTACCCTGGTTGTTTCGTATATCGGTATGGAAACTAAGGAAATAAAGTATACCGGACAGAAATTCCTGAATATTGTAATGGAGGCAAAAACGGATGAGTTGGAAGAAGTAACCGTAGTCGCTTTCGCCAAACAGAAAAAAGAAAGTGTGTTATCGTCCATTACGACAGTGAAACCGGCTGAACTAAAAGTTCCGAGTAGCAATCTGACCACTGCTTTTGCCGGTCGTGTCGCCGGTTTGATCTCTTATCAGACGAGTGGAGAGCCGGGTAAGGATAATGCTAGTTTTTTTATCCGCGGTATTACCACATTTGGAGCTGAAGCAAAAAAAGATCCGTTAATCCTGATTGATGGGATCGAATTGAGTACGGAAGATCTGGCACGTTTGAATACGGATGATATTGCCAGTTTTACCATTATGAAGGATGCTACAGCAACGGCCCTCTATGGTGCCAGAGGTGCGAACGGTGTTATTTCGGTAACGACAAAAGAAGGTAAGGAGGGAAAAGTTTCTGTAAATGCCCGTGTTGAAAACTCTTTTTCCAGTCCGACTAAACGGGTGAAAATTGCAGATCCGGTCACATTTATGCGCATGCAGAACGAAGCTATCAAAACAAGAGACCCGATGGGATTAGCACTTTATTCGGAAGAGAAAATTACCATGACCGAACGTGGGCTTTATCCGGATATTTACCCGGCTACAGACTGGTATGATACTATGTTTAAGAATACAACGATCAATCAGAGAGCTAATTTGAGTATCAGTGGAGGTGGAACGGTAGCCCGTTATTATGTAGCAGCAAATATTTCGAAGGATAACGGTAATATGAAAGTAGATAAACGGAATAACTTTAATTCGAATATCAACCTGATGAAGTATGCTGTCCGTTCCAACGTAAATGTAAACCTGACGAAGACGACGGAGTTGATATTGCGTATGAGTGCCACATTCGATGAATATACCGGTCCGATTGGAGGAGGTAGTACCATGTATAAAGAAGTCATGCAGGCTAATCCGGTGTTGTTTAAACCCTATTATGAGCCGGATGAACAGTATGCTTATGCCAATCATATTTTATTTGGTAACTATGGAAGTGCCAATTATGTCAACCCCTACGCTCTGGCCTTAAAGGGGTATAATGATTATAGTAAAAATACGATGTTGACCCAGTTCGAGTTTAAGCAAAAACTGGATATGGTAACGGAGGGGTTGTTTGCACGTGTAAAAATAAATATGGATCGTTATTCTGAATATTCGGTAGACCGTAACTACAAACCTTTCTTTTATAATATAGGTACATCTGATCTGTTGACAAACAGTTATACACTGATCCGTCTGAATCCGTCGGAAGGAACGGAATACATTGATTATAATCCCGGCAACAGATATATTGATACTTCTTTTTACCTGGAGGCTGCCGCCGAATATAACCGGACTTTTGAAGATAAGCATACGGTTAATGTTTTGCTGGTTTATACCATGCGTAACAAAAAGTCAGGTATTGCAGACGATCTGCAACTTTCTCTGCCCAACCGTAATATCGGTTTGGCCGGACGTCTGGCTTATAATTACGATAGCCGCTATTTTGCAGAGTTCGACTTTGGTTATAACGGTTCTGAGCGTTTTGCCAAAAACAATCGTTGGGGATTCTTCCCCTCTGTTGCCGTCGGATGGATGCTTTCGAATGAGAAGTTTTTTGCTCCGGCAAAAGATATTTTCAGTCAGTTTAAATTGAAAGCAACATATGGTATGTCGGGTAACGATGCGATTGGTGATAATAAGGACCGCTTTTACTATCTGTCGCAAGTGAATATGAATGATTCCGACAGGAAAGTAAACTGGGGTACTCAATTGAATTATAATCCGGGTGCGGTGAATGTCAGCCGTTATGCCAACGATCAGATTGGCTGGGAAACCTCCTATAAACTGAATACCGGAGTTGAGATCAATACGGTGTATGGTCTGTCGGCAAACATAGAGTATTTTCATGAACGCCGGGAGAATATCTTGCTGGAGCGTATAATACCCAATACGATGGGAATTATCCCTAAAGTGAAAGCGAATATGGGTAAGGCCAGCGGAGAAGGTTTCGATATGGAATTGAACTACGAAAAGAGTTTTAATAAGGATTTATGGCTTACCGGTCGTGGAACCTTCACATATGCTACCAGCAAAGTTGTGGAATGGGAAGAACCGGATTATAGCGCAACACCCTGGTTATCGAAAGTAGGGCTTTCGCTCGGACAGAAGTGGGGGTATATTGCAGAGCGATTGTTTATTGATGACGAGGAGGTAAAGAATTCACCGACTCAGTTTGGCGATTATATGGCCGGGGATATCAAATATAGGGATGTAAACGGGGATGGTAAAATATCTGAACTGGATAAAGTCCCCATCGGGCATCCTACGACGCCGGAAATCAACTACGGATTCGGTCTGTCTGCCGGATATAAAGGAGTCGATGTTTCTTTCTTTTTCCAGGGATCGGGACGCCAATCTTTCTGGCTGGATCAAAAGAAAGTGGCTCCGT
Organism: Parabacteroides sp. AM58-2XD; assembly: GCF_003463685.1. Taxonomy (NCBI): domain Bacteria; kingdom Pseudomonadati; phylum Bacteroidota; class Bacteroidia; order Bacteroidales; family Tannerellaceae; genus Parabacteroides; species Parabacteroides sp. AM58-2XD. Next base: position 24,308 of record NZ_QSDP01000089.1, on the reverse strand, counting down.
TCAGGGATTGTGATACAGGAGATAATGATGATGATAAACTGACCGGACAAAATTCCGTGTTGCAGGTCTTTGCAGGTAGTTACTGGTCTGAGAACAACCGTAATCCGTATGCCTTGTGGCCGCGTTTGTCGAATCAGGTAGTGGAAAATAACGATCAGAAAAGCACCTGGTTTATGCAGGATGCCACGTTTATCCGTCTGAAATCTGTTGAAATAGGTTATACTTTCCCTCAGACTCTCACGAAAAAGTTTAAAGTCAATAATCTGCGGTTATATATGAGTGGTACCAACCTGCTTTGTTGGAGCCGGTTTAAACTATGGGATCCGGAGATGGCGGGCAACGGACTGGGATATCCGGTACAACGGGTGATAAATGTAGGTCTTAACCTTGGATTTTAATGACATTAAAAACAGGAGAATAATTATGAAATCAATCTATAAATATATTATATGTGCATGCGCTGTCTTTTCTGTCGGATCATGCAATTACCTGGATGTGGTTCCTGACAATGTGGCGACAATAGAAAATGCGTTCGCTGACCGCTATTCCACGGAAAAGTATCTGGCTACTTGTTATTGGGGGATGCCTAAATCGGCTGGTTGGAATGAAAATCCGGCTATTTTCGGTGCATTGGAAATGGTTTTTAACCGGGAGAAGATGACAGAAAAAGGAATGAAAACGGGACTGGGACAAGATAATGCAACGAGTGCTCTGATCAATTACTGGGGAGATACCGGAAATATGGTCCGTTCCCTTTATGCCGGTATTCGTGAATGCAACACCTTTATGGAAGGAGTTACCGGTGTACAGGACCTGAATAAATACGAGAAGGATCGTATGATAGCCGAAGCAAAAATGATCAAGGCGTATATGCATTTTTATCTGCTTTCTTATTATGGACCGATTTGTCCTTTACGCGAAAATACGGAGGTGAATGAATCCACTCAGGGAGTCCGGGTTTACCGGGAAAAAGTGGATGATTGTTTCGCATATATCCTGGAATTACTGGATGAAGTGATCGAAGGTAACGCTTTACCGGCTGTTATAGAAAACCGGACGACGGAGCTTGGACGTTTTACCCGACCTGCTGCCTATATGTTGAAAGCAAAAGTATTGGTTTATTGGGCGAGTCCTTTGTTCAACGGGAATACGGATTATAACAGTTTCCTGAATAATGCCGGTGAACCCTTCTTTAATCAGTCTTATGATGAAACACGTTGGACAGCTGCTGCGGAAGCATGTAAGAAAGCGATCGATGCCTGTGAAGCTGCCGGTATCCGTCTGTATCAGCAATCGGATTATATCTCTCCCAAAGTCCTTTCCGACCAGACGATGTTGGTGAATACCTTGCGGAGTTCAGTCAGTGAACGATGGAATTGCGAACTGGTATGGGGTAATTCTTCTTATCAGGTCAATAGCGGTTTGCAGTCGCCTTGTTTCCCACGTCTGGAACAGGGAACCAGTTCTTCGACTACGGGAATAATGAGTGTTCCGTTCTCTACCGTTGATCTGTTTTATTCTGAAAACGGTGTGCCTATCGAGGAAGATAAGGACTACGATTATGCCCGTCGTTTTGATATCCGTACCGGAGATGAGGAACATAAATATTATATTCAGAAAGGAGAGCAAACTGCCGCAATGAATTTTGACCGTGAACCACGTTTCTATTCTACACTGGGATTTGACAGGGGTAAATGGTATGGTAATTCCTATAAAAATTCTCCCGATGACGATGCCGAATGTTTATATCCGAAGAACCGTTTTGGAGAATATTCTTCAGTATTTAATCCGGGAGATTACAATGCGACAGGTTATTGGCCGAAAAAAATGGTTTGTATCAATTCGACATTCCGGGATGCCAATAGCGTAAGTTATGAAGATTATCCTTATCCCGATATGCGTTTTGCCGACCTGCTGCTTTTGTGTGCCGAAGCACTGAATGAATCGAAAAGCACTCCGGATGCCGAAGTATACAGGTATGTGGATATGATCCGCGAACGGGCGGGGTTGAAAGGTGTATTGGAAAGTTGGAGAACCTATTCGAACCAACCGGACAAACCCATGACGAAAGCCGGAATGCGTGAGATAATCCAGCGCGAACGGAAGATTGAGTTTGCTTGCGAAGGCGTTTATTATTGGGACAGCCATCGTTGGAAAACAGCCGTTAAAGAGCAGAACCGTCTGATCCAGGGATGGAATGTGAATGCGAAAGAAGCAGTCGATTATTATATGCCGACTACATTGTATACACAGACATTTTCTTATAAAAACTATTTTGCTCCGATACCGGAGAAAGATATGACAAATAATCCGCAGTTGGTTCAAAATCCCGGCTGGTAACTATTAAATGTAAGTATGACCATGAATACAAAATATTTGAAATGGATAGTTTTATCGTTTGTTTTATGTTCCTGTTCCGAGAAACAACTGGAACCGATAAGCGGTAGCCTGGGTAAACCGGGTATAGTAACGGAGGTTACAACTGAAGCGATTTCCGGAGGTGTGATTATTTCTTACCGGATTCCCAATTCGGAAGATATCTTAGCCGTAAAAGGTGTTTATACGTTGGCCGATGGGAAAGAACATACTACGACCGCCTCTTTTTACGAAAACAAACTGGTTGTTCAGGGATATAATGATATGGAGGAGCATGAAGTTCAGCTTTATGCGGTGAACCGCGCTCAGGAAGAGTCCGATCCGGTAAAAGTCTCATTCCGTCCGTTGGAATCATCTCTTAGTAAGATAACGAAAACGATCACGATTGTCAGCGATTTCGGAGGTGCCCAGTTTAACTGGAAAAATGAAGATAAGGCTCCTGTGACTATGGAGTTTCTGGCACAAGACTCTGTAGGGTTGATGCAGGTAATGAAAATTATTACAACACAAAGCGATTCCAGTCGGCAGAGTTTGCGTGGTTACGCACCGGAACCCCGTATGTTTGCTGCCATAGTACGGGATAACTTCGGAAATGCATCAGATACGGTTTTCCCATCTGAGAGAATGATCACTCCTTTGTTCGAAGAAAAGCTGAACAAGCGGAATATGACTGTAATGAAACTTACCAATGATGCCAGTTTTACCAACTGGGAAGGAATGGATAGTTACCTGATAGACGATGACCATGGTACTTTCGGACATTCTGCCAACTCTTCTTTACCGGCACCTTTTACCGTTGATTTGGGACAGGTCGCTAAATTAAGCCGTATTGTGATGTTCCAGCGCAAATACAGTGACTCTTATTACAATTGGGGAAATCCTCTGACTTTTACCGTGTATGGTTGCGACAAGAAACCGTCCCAAAGTGGTGATTGGAGCGAATGGACGAAGATCATGGATTGTGAGATCCTTAAACCTTCCGGCTCTCCTTCCGGAACAGTGACGGATGAGGATATAACCGCAGCGGAAGTAGGTAACGAATTTGCCTTTGAACTGACCCAAAGCCCACTACGCTATATCCGCATTGTGATAAACAGTACTTTTGGCGGAACCACTTTTACTCATCCGGCGGATGTTGATTTTTATGGTGAAAGTGCAGAATAATAATTGATTTAAAACAGATGGATTATGAAAAGGATATATAGTTTATTAGCATTTATTCTTTGTGTGTCAGTCTTATCATCGTGTGACGATTTTATGGATGTACACAAAGAATATATCGAAGACGGCGAGATTATTTATGCTCCCAAACCGGATACGATCTCTTTCGTTGCCGGAAAGGAACGGATACTTTTCCATTGCCGGACTTATAATGCACCGAATGTAAAGTCGGTCGATATTTATTGGAATGACGGATTGGATTCGTTGATTATTCCTGTTTCTTTGGGGGCCGGTTACGATAGCCTGAATGTTGTTCTGGATAATATGCCGGAAAAATCATATACATTCAATGTACATACCACGGATCACTTCGGTCATGTATCATTGTCAGTTACAAATTTCGGGAGTTCATACGGTTCTTCTTATCAGTCAACCCTGAACGATCGGAGGATAAAGGCTATTTCCCTGCTTGATACAGGGGGTGTTATAGACTGGTATTCATCTATGGAGGGGCTGGTCCGCAATGAGGTACGTTATACCCGGAAAGATGGGACGGAAGCACTGGCCTGTTTGCCTGCCGGAGAGTATAGTGTTACGTGTCCGGATGTTCAATCCGGAAGTACATTCGAATATCGTTCATTGTATATTCCGGAAGAGGAGGCTATCGATACATTTGCCACTGCCTGGAAGACGTATGAAGACGCTTTCCCTTTGGAATATAAATTCGACCGGAGTAATTGGACCGTATTGGCTGTTTCCGACGAAACCGCCAGTGACGGAGGTGGAAAAGATGCGATCATTGATGACAAACTGGATACCTGGTGGCATTCCAATTATACGGATGAAGATACACCATTGCCACATTGGGCTGTCATAGATATGGGATCTCCCAAAAAGATGTCGAAGATAGAGATATATCGCCGTTCCGGCACTACCGATACGAAGAGTGTGGAGATATATGTTGGAAATAGTCCGGATGCCGATGCAACGGATTGGGTTCAGGTAGCAACAGGTACATTTGGTGACGGAGATAGTTTGGAATTGCCTGTTCCCGCATTAATAGATACAAACCAGGGCCGTTACATGAAGATCCTCTTGCCGGATAGTAACCGTGAACCTTTTACTAACATTGCAGAAGTGTATATTTATGGCAAGTGATCGTTTTTCATAGTACTAAATTGATGAAGTACGCCAAAAGAAAATTCGATTGGCGTACTTCTTTTTTATTAAAATCCGAAATATTCTTTCGCATTCTTATAACTGATATCCTCTACCATCTTACCGATGAAAGGAATTTCAGAAACCGGCAGCTCACCGTTTTCGACTTCTTTACCCAACATATTGCAAAGGATACGGCGGAAGTATTCGTGACGCGGATAAGACAGGAAACTGCGTGAATCGGTCAGCATTCCGACAAAACGGCTCAGCAGGCCCAGATCGGACAGCGTGTTCATCTGGTCTTCCATGCCATGGATCTGATCCAGGAACCACCAGCCGGCGCCATACTGCATCTTGCCCGGCAGCGAACCGTCGTTGAAGCTATAAGCCGTAGTCATCATTACGGCACTGTCTTTCGGGTTCAGGTTGTAGAATATCGTTTTAGCTAATGCTCCTTCTTCTTCCAGGCGGCTGAGGAAACGGACCATCGGTTCTGCCACTTCCAGGTCGCCGATAGCATCGTATCCGGTATCCGGACCCAGCTTTTTGAACATGCGGGCATTGTTGTTACGTGTCGGACCGATATGGAATTGTTGTGCCCAGTTGCTACGGGCATCCATAACAGCCAGTTCATACAACATGGCAGAACGGAATTTGTCGATCTCTTCGCCGGTCAATGCCTTATTCATTCGGGCTTTCATGAAGATAGCTTCTATTTCGGCATTGGTATAAGGAGTTGCGTAGAATGTACTCAAACCATGATCCGATACGCGGCAACCGACAGATTCAAAGAAGTCATGACGTTTCTGTAAAGCCGCTAACAAGTCTTTGAATGAAAGGATCGACATGCCGGAAGCAGCTTCCAGCTTAGTCAGGTATTCATTGTAAGCAACTACATTTTCGATAGCCATCGCCTTGTCCGGACGCCAGGTAGGAAGAACTTTCGTCTTCAACGAAGTGTTACGGATCGCTTTATGGTATTCCAGTGAATCGACCGGATCGTCAGTCGTACAAACAACTTCCACATTCATGCGTTCCATGATGGCCTGCGCACGAAATTCCGGGGTTTGCAGTTTGGCGGTACATTCGTCGTATATTTCGCGTGCAGTTGAAGGATTCAACACCTTGTCGACACCGAATATGCGGCTCAGTTCCAGGTGAGTCCAGTGGTAAAGCGGGTTGCGCATAGCATGTTGCAAGGTATCCGCCCATTTCTGGAATTTCTCGAATGCCGGTTTGTCGCCGGTAATATATTCTTCGGGAACACCGTTTGCACGCATGGCACGCCATTTGTAATGGTCTCCGCCCAACCAAATCTCTGTCAGGTCGGCAAACTGGTAGTTGTCGGCTATCTGCTGCGGGATCAGGTGACAATGATAGTCAATGATCGGCATCTTCGCTGCATGTTCGTGATACAGTTTTTGAGCTGTCTCCGTCTGTAGCAGGAAATCTGAATCAAGAAAAGGCTTCATATATCAACGGTATTTTTTGATGATGCTTAATGCGTTGCTGCAAAGAGCAGTGATGGCATTCCAGTCTTTGGCTGCAATGGTTTCTTTAGGGAACAGGTTGGAACCCATTCCTACACAAGTAACGCCAGCCTTGAACCAGGCCGACAAGTTCTCTTCTGTCGGTTCGACCGCTCCTGTAGCCATAATCATAGACCATGGCATCGGTGCTTTGATATTCTTGACAAAAGAAGGACCACCCACATTCCCGGCCGGGAATACTTTACACAAATCACATCCCACTTCTTGCGCAAAGCCTATTTCCGAAACAGATCCGCATCCCGGTGTATAAGGAACCAGGCGGCGGTTGCATACCTTCGCAATTTCCGGATTGAACAACGGGCCGACAACGAAGTTGGCACCCAGTTGCAGGAACAGGGCAGCCGTAGCCGGATCGACGATAGAACCGATACCTAAAACCATTTCAGGACATTCTACCGCAGCATATTTTACCAGTTCGGCAAATACTTCATGAGCGAAGTCTCCGCGATTGGTAAATTCAAATGCACGTACCCCGCCATCATAACAAGCCTTTAATACTTGTTTAGCCGTTTCTATATCTTTATTATAATAAACAGGTACCATCCCGGTGCTGATCATCGCATCCAATACCTGCATTTTACTAAATCTAGCCATTGTAAATAATTATTTAATGTGATCAATGTGCCAATGTGCCAATTAAAGTTACTAATGGATTTTTCCATTGGCTTATTATTTTCTCATCTCGACACTCTTCCCGATCCGTCGCCTTCCATCAGTTTTTCCACTTCGTCGACAGTTACCTGGTTGAAGTCACCGTAGATGGTGTGTTTCAGGCAGGAAGCAGCGACAGCGAAGTCGAGTGCTTTCTGGTCATCAGTCGTATAAGTCAGCAAACCGTAGATCAGGCCCCCCATGAAAGAGTCGCCGCCACCAACGCGGTCAACGATATGGGTAATATCGTAACGGCGTGACTGATATAATTTACCGTCGGCATATAGAACGCCGCCCCATGTATTATGATTGGCGTTGATAGAACCACGCAAGGTGATGATTACTTTCTTTGCACGCGGGAATTTTTCCATCAACTGTGTGCAAACCGATTCGAATTCAGCAGCATTTACCTGGCCTTCAGTCTGTGCAACGTCGAAGCCCTCCGGTTTGATACCGAATACTTTCTCTGCATCTTCTTCATTTCCCAGAATCACATCGCAACCGGCAACCAGTTCAGGCATTACTTCAGAAGCCTTTTTGCCGTATTTCCAGAGGTTTTTACGATAATTCAGGTCGCAGGATACAGGTACACCCAGTTTATTGGCAGCCTGGATAGCTTCCAGACAAGCGTCGGCAGCACCTTGTGAGATAGCCGGAGTGATACCGGTCCAGTGGAACCAGGAGGCATCTTTCAACACTTCTTCCCAGTTGATCATTCCAGCTTCTATTTCAGCAATAGAAGAATGGGCACGGTCGTAAACAACTTTGCTGGCACGGGCTACGGCTCCTGTTTCCAGGAAGTAGATACCCAGGCGGTCGCCTCCGTAAACGATGTGGGAGGTTCCGACACCATATTTACGTAAATCCATAACACAGGCACGAGCAATATCATTTTTCGGCAAACGGGTTACGAACTCTGTGTCGATCCCATAATTTGCCAGCGATACGGCAACGTTAGCTTCGCCACCTCCGAAGGTAGCATTCAATTGATTTGTCTGATTGAAACGGAGATAATCTGGGGTGGCCAGTCTGAGCATTATCTCTCCAAAGGTGATTACTTTTTTATCCATGGCATAAACTTTTATATTCCAGTGCAAAAGTAGTAGTTTATATTTAATTTCCTAACATGTGTGTGCGAAAACATTTATACAAAATGGAATTAAAACGAACATATTTTGTTTCTATTGTCAATCACCGATCTATTTCAGAAGTCAGCAATGATATTTGCAAATGGTTGTATCCAGCATTGAGTACTGTTTTCTTTTCATGTTCGATCCATATAGAAAGGGGTTTTATGGCAAAGTCGCGGGCCATTGGGTCCTGTAATTCTTCTTGTTCTGGTAAACAAGACTGATATTCTTTTCCGGGATCGGTGATTTCGTCTATCCGTAACGAAGCGATCTCATCGGGGGATAAGCAAACTTTCTTTTCCCATTTTTTACCGGTAAAGGTTTCCTGTACAAGACCATTGGTGTTTGTATATGTGATTATAAGTTTGCGTGCAGATAGTGTATGTACGGCAACATGGTAAATAATACAAAACGGCTCTTTCTCTCTTTTTTCTTTGCTGGTCCAAAACACCAGCAAAGATAGGGCTAATGCCATTAAAAGTAATGTGTATATTTTATTCATAACAATTCTTTATGCAAAAGACTGCATATAATTTTGAAAGGCTGTAGTTGTTTTACTTGTAAAGATTCAGCTGTTGGCTTGTATTTTACAATTTCATACAAGGAGAAAAAATATCGGATGTTCTGTTATATCCTTGTATCTTCATCAGAATATGGAGATTTGTTTATATATTTGTTTCATTCTTAAATTAAGATATATAACATGGAAACTGAAAATGTAAAGGATAGTAGAGTTCATCAGGGTGCTAATGTCGGTAAGATACGCCGATATGAAGGTATGAAACAGATAACGTTAGCTAATGAATTGGGTGTTAGCCAGCAGTTCGTCTCCCAGTTGGAACAACAAAAAGTAATAGGAAAAGATTATATGGAAAAAATTGCGTCTATCCTGAAAGTGGCACCCGAAGTTATTGAAAATATGGAAGAGACGCCGATTTCTGTAGTTATTGAGAATAATAATTTTGAGAATGGAAGCAATAATAGTGGAATAGGTTATGTTAATGAGAATGAGGTGAATGATAATAGGATAATTCATCCCGTTGAAAAAATTATCGAACTGACCAAAGAAAATGCATCCCTATATGAACGTATGATGGCAAATGAAAAAGAAAAGGTTGCCTTACTTGAAAAGCTATTGAACGAAAAGAAATAATAGCCTATGTTTTTCAGTGATTAGGAAGAGAAAAGTAAGGAAGCAAAGATGCTATCGAAAAATCTCGTTTAAAACGGACTTCAAGTTCATTTAAAACGGGTAAAATCTCGTTTAAAACGAACCTTAACCCCGTTTAAAACGAAATTTGGCTCGTTTTAAACGAGAATTCCCCTTTATTTTGAATTGATCCAAGTCAATTTATGCCAGAGGCTTCATTAGAATATGGAGATTTGTTCATATTTTGTTTCATTCTTAAAATAAAGATATGTAATATGGAAATTTTCGTGAGGGGTTTGGAGGCCTATCCGACCTTAAGTTCTAACACTAATTATTTGGTTCATAATAAAATTCGCATTATATTCGCATGATAATCGTGTGATTTCAGATCGTAATAATCGTGTAAATGAAAAGACGAATATTCGTGTTACACATAATGATTCAGAACTATGGCAACGATAGTAGAACTGTTAGCTTCTTCTTTAGATGTGCTTAAGCAAGTGCAACGGAATGATGATTTCACAATAATAAAAAGTGGCGATATGCCACGAACCCATATTAAAAGGCTGGTGGATAATAACTTTCTTAAACCCATCATAAAAGGTTGGTATGTAGTTACTGACCCAAGGGAAATGCCGGGTGATAGTACAGCATGGTATGCTTCGTTCTGGAATTTTATTGCTCGATACGCAAATGAACGCTATGGTAATGAGTGGTGTTTGTCTGCGGAACAATCACTGGCGATATATAGTGGTTCTACTATTGTTCCCAACCAGGTTATTATAAGAGCACCTAAAGGCAACAATTATGTGGTTCAGTTGATCCCTCCTACTTCTATTTTTAATTTAGGGGCAGAATTACCCGCAAAGATTGATACGAACAATCCGTATAAACTCAATCTCTACACACTACCCGAAGCCTTGATTGTGGCCACACCAACGATGTATCGAAATGATGCACTAGCCATGCGAACAGCTCTCGCAATGATACGTGATGGCTCTGAGATTCTGAAAATATTGGTAGATACGGGACAAACCGCACGAGCAGGAAGAGTAATTGGAGCATTTCGTAATATCGGAAGAGGGGATATTGCCGATGAAATTGCCGGAACAATGAAGCGCATTGGTTATGCAGTTTACGAAGAAGATCCATTTGAAGAAGTTGTCAAAGTTAGTTTATCTCCATTACCATACGCCATCCGTTTACGGCTGATGTGGCAGAATATGCGGGAAGAGGTTATTGCCCATTTCACCCGTTCCAAAAGCACACTTTCCACCGCTGAATTTTTGCAACGAATGGAAGCACAATACAAGTTGGATGCCTATCACTCCTTGTCTATTGAGGGGTATCGGGTAACGGACGAATTGATAAACAAAGTCAAAAGTGGTGCTTGGAAACCGGAAGGAGACGATGCAGATTCCAAAAATGCGCTTGCGGCACGTGGTTATTGGCAGGCATTTCAGAGAGTCAAAGTAGGTATATCTGATATATTGAATGGTATGAACAGTGCGGAAGTGGCAGAACGTGATTTGTCCGTATGGCACAGCGAGATGTTCATGCCATGCGTTACGGCAGGTATTATTAAGCCGTCCGACATTGTCGGTTATCGCTCCCATCAAGTTTATATTCGTAACTCAATGCACACACCATTAAAGCCGGATGCGCTCCGAGATGCAATGACAACCCTGTTCGAATTGTTAAAAGGAGAGTCGGAAGCGAGTGTACGAGCCGTTTTAGGACATTTTATATTAACCTATATTCACCCCTATATGGATGGAAACGGTCGTATTGGCAGATTTTTGATGAATACGATGTTGGCATCAGGTGGTTATGACTGGCTGATTATTCCGGTAGAAAGACGGGATGAGTATATGGTTTCTCTTGAAAAAGCAAGTGTGGAAAGTAATATAGTACCTTTTGTGAAATTTTTATCGAGTATTTCCAACTTTTAGAGCTAAAAAATAATCCCCCGAAGGGGATTATAAGTTAATGCTTATTTTGAATTGATCCAGGTCAGTTTGTGCCAGAGACTTTCCAACGGGCCTTGTTTATGCCCTTTCAACCACCATTTACAGAAACTTACCTGCAACAGGAACAGGATGAAACCGATCAGCAGGCTGACGGTATATCCGCAATAAGGAGCCAGGTATAAACCGAACGGGAAATAGATGATTGCTCCCATTATGGATTGGGAGATATAGTTTGTCAAGCTCATCTTTCCGTAGAAACGTAATGAGGTAGTCAGCTTCTTGAATGATTCTTTCTGATATAATAAAACGAAAGAGGCAACCAGTACAACTGTGAAGGCAAACTTTTGCCACATATCCAGAATTACACCTACCGTATTTTTGATCATATCCGCATCACTGTTATCGTATAACATGACCTCAACTGGTAGAGCGGACCGAATACAATCGCAGAAATGATCAGGCTTTTACCCAGAAGCGGGTATTCGTGTCGGAAGTAACAAATAATTGCTTTCTGCCGATAAGCAATCCGAGCATGAACAGGCCGGCTGTTTGCAGGAAGCGACCGGCACCGATTGCCCAGAACAGGCTGGCCTTTTGTCCGAGTGTTACGTTGCCGAGGATGAATTTCCAGAAATCACCTTCTTTAGTGTAAGCGGCTACTTCGCCGTACATCTCTCCGACGCCCAGATTCGGTAACGTATATTCAGTATTGAACAGGCTGGCGATATAATGGAACCATTCGACAGGCTGCAATAAAAGAATGATTGCCGTGATAAGGACCGCTTTATCACTCCATTTACGTACCAGAAAAAGGAATATTCCCACTACGCAGAACAACAGTAACACATCACCTGCCGGGAAGAAGGCGGCATTCAATGTGGCAAAACCTACCAGCAGAAGCAATCGCCAGAGGAAACGGTAACCGAAGTCTTTTCCTTTTTTCTGTTGGTTGGTATATTGGATATAAAATGTAAAGCCGAATAATAAAGCAAAAATAGCGTATGCTTTTCCGGCGAACAGCGAGAAGGTGACGCTGAAGACGCCTTCATTCAGAATGTTCAGCCATTCCGGTTGGCTGGCCGCATCCGGATATACCGGAAAGATAAAATGTTCCAGGTTATGAACCAGAATAATTGCCAGAACGGCAAAGCCTCGTAAAGCATCTACCACCTCGATACGGGGGATTTTGGAAGTTGGAGTTTGTTGCATGTCGATTATTTTTTTTTTGTTTAATAAATTCTTTACCAATTTGTTTGCCGGCTTTTCAAAATAATAATATGACAGCAGGCTTAGTCCGGTCACGATAATTAATATGACGGGTATCCCCAGTTGATACGGGATATGGAGATCGTAGCTACGGATTAACCAGTTATATCCTTCTATTATGAAGAGATGTATCAGGTAAAAACTGAAACTGATTTCACCTCCAATGACTTTCTGATGCTGTTGATTATATTATTATATCCTTGATCCATTGGTCTAAATTTTGTGTAAAAATAGCAATATATCTTGTTCGTAGATAAAATGGCGGGCTATTTAAGAATAAAACAAAATGGAATGAATGATCTGTTTTGAATTATGGAGTAGAAACATAATGTTTGTACTCCATAATATTTGTAAGCATGGAATTCGTCGACAGAAGATGCCGGGCGGCTTTCATATGAGCTAATGGAGAAGGCCCGTAAACTTCCGTTTATTGATTTATAGGGTAAATGTTGTTTGTCAAAATGTCAAATTAACCCTGTTGCCAGTGGACTGTATGTGTCCTTACTCAAGTATGTCCTTTTTTATTGCTCTTATGAGCAATGTTTGTATATCTTTATGTTGGTTTTTGTTTGTTGCGCCTATCTTTTGGTCTGCATTGTGCTAATATTGCTGGATATTGATATTGAATATGAACTATCTGTGTGAATGTGCTATTTGAATCTGATGCGATATTTGTCTCCGTCTGGAAAAATAACCTGTTGTAAAACATGTGTTTTGAGGGCAAAAAGACTCTGAAAAGAGGTCTCTTCGACCGAATTTAACAAAAATTTTCTTTTAAATAAATCCCCAATTCATTTAAAATGAAAAAAATCTCGTTTTAAACGAACTTGCAATTTATTTAAAACGGTGATTTGAATTTGGCTTTGATGAATTAAATGTTAAATATTGTATATCTGGTTCTTCTGCTTTGGTTGTCTTGCGTAACGTAGCTGATATGAAAATGTTTATAAATGGATCAATTTGATAGATTATTGACGCTAAATGCATCAATTTGAAAAAATGAGAGGTGGGGATTCATTTATTATATACTTGTCATAATATATCCCGAATGATGACTGACGTCTACTAGTCAATCTATATTATCTTTTGAAATTACCATAGGGTAATCTGGGATTAGGATTGATCATTGCAGGTGTTGTTGTTATTAATATTTTCTCAAAAACCGTATCGCATTAAAGTGAAATAGATAATATGTAACCGTTAATTATGTTTGAAATTTATATATTGTAAATTTTTAGAGGGAAGAATGATCTTATCTGGTGTAACCTGTTGACCTATGCGAAGAAACCTTGATTATCTCTGTTTATCTGAATTAGTGTGATAGTCATAAGATGATTTAAGTTCTGAAAGAACTCTGTTTTTTCTTCGCAAATATATTGAAATATTTATTTAATCGTGATATAATTATGTAAAAATATCATATTCTAATTCAATTTTAACAAACAAAGCTGATGTGTGCGTAAAAATCACTATAAAAGAGTTAGAAATTTCATACTACATCTTACTATTTTTTAGTCAATGAAATAAAAACCAGTTTTTGAATGGAAATATGAGAATGGGGTGACAGAGTTCTTTCAGAACTTATATAAATAATGACAAGCAAATGACTATGAAAAGTGCGCCCAGTTCTATTGTCTGAGAGTGAATGTTTCTACTTACCTGTAAGACTGCCGCCCTTTTTATAAAAGATGTATTCTTTAAATTATAACTTTATGCTGAAAAAAACTAAGTTAGTAAGTCTAATTTTGCTATCGGGAGCCTTAGCAGTTCCTGTTGGTGCTTTTGCTGAGATTGCACCTGAAAAGCAAAGTGTTAGCGTTTCCCAGCAAAGCGGGAAAGTTAGTGGTGTGGTAGAAGATGCCTTAGGTCCTATTACCGGAGCTACTGTACTAGTGAAAGGAACTACAAATGGAAATGTTACCGATATGGATGGTAACTTTACATTGGAAAATGTGAAAAAGGGTGATGTCATTCAGATCTCCTACATTGGATTTGTTACGCAGGAAATCACCTACACGGGACAAACAGCCTTGAAGATTGTACTGAAAGAAGATTCCAAAGCCTTGGATGAAGTGGTGGTGGTTGGTTATGCTACTGTGAAAAAAGCCAATTTGACCGGTGCCGTGTCTGCAATAGATAGTAAGGTCCTCGAAGATCGTCCTATCGTCAATCTGGGACAAGGTTTGCAGGGGGCCATTCCTAACTTGAATGTGACGACCAGTGGCCGCCCGGGTACAGGTTCTTCTTTCAACATTCGTGGTACGACGGCCTTAAGCGGTAGTAGTCCGTTGGTATTGGTAGATGGTGTGGAGATGGATCCAAACTTGATTAATCCTCAGGACGTAAAATCAGTATCTGTATTGAAGGATGCCGCTTCTGCTGCTATTTACGGTACACGTGCTGCTTACGGTGTTGTACTTATCACGACTAAAGGGGGACGGAAAGATCAGCCGACGCAGGTTTCTTTTGATGCATCCGTTTCTTTTAACGGTCCGACTACCCGTCCTACTTATATGAATTCTATGGAATGGGTGAACTGGATGAATACGGCAGAATATAACACCTCCGGACGTGAGCTTTATTCGCAGTTTGATGCTGAATTTATGGAGCATGTCCAAGCGTACTATAACGATCCTGTTAATAATTCTCCTGTTTATATCTCTTCAAATCCTAATTTAAGTAAGAACGGTACCAAATATACGTATAGTGGTAACACTAACTGGATGGAAGAGTTGTATAAGAAAAGTTATCCGGTGCAGAATTATGGCGTGAATATCAGTGGCGGTACTAAGAAAGCCACTTATTATACTTCTTTGGGGTATTTGAACCAGGGTTCTTTGTTGAAGTTTGGTAATGAGGAATTCAAGAAGTTTAATATCATGAATAATATTAATTATGATGTTAATAACTGGTTGCACTTATCGATGAAGACAACTTATAACCGTACGAACCTGTCCGGTTTGAATCAGGATAACGTTCATGGCGACAACTTTATGGGAGGTGATACTCGTCCGATCATGCCGGTTAAGCATCCGGACGGCAATTGGTCTGGCCAGGGTGATTTTACCAATTTCCCGGCTATCCTTTCGAATGGTGGTCGTAAGACAGACAAGAATGACTTCTGGAATACTGTTGCACTGAAGTTAACGCCGATCGAAGGTATGACTGTTAATATGGATTATACATTCAATTATTATGCTGAGCATAATAAATTTCATATGAAATCATTTAACGAATACGGTGCGGACGGACAATTCCTTCAAACATTCGCCTGGACAAACCCGAACTCTGTTGCCGAATCACAAAAGAATGATACATATAATGCATTTAATTTCTTTGGGGATTATGAAAAGACATTGAATCAGCATTATTTTAAAGTGATGCTCGGTTTTAATCAGGAGAGTAAACATACACGCAGCTTTAGTGCCAGTCGTGAAAGTTTGATTGCGAATGATATACCTTCGATGAATGCTGCTACCGGAGAAAAATATGTTAATAATGGTGAGGATTCCTGGGCTACCCGTAGCGGTTTCTTCCGTGTGAACTATGCATTTGCCGATCGTTATTTGATCGAATTTAACGGGCGTTACGACCTTTCTTCCAAATTTCCGAAACATGACCGTTCCGCTTTTAATCCCTCTTTTTCTGTGGGATGGAAATTGTCAGAAGAAGCCTGGTTTAAAAGCATGACAAATAGTTTCTTTGATGAATTGAAGTTAAGAGGTTCTTACGGTAGTCTGGGTAACCAGGCATTGGATAACGGTTGGTATGCTTACTTATCCAATTATGGAACCGGTCAGATCGGTTGGATTATGGGAAGTAACCAGCCGCAGGCTGTTGCACCGGGTGGTCTGGTGAGCCAGTCCATCACTTGGGAAACTGTTACTCAATGGAATATCGGTCTTGACTTCAACTTGCTGAACAGCCGTTTGAAGGGGGCATTCGACTATTACCAGAGACGTACGTCTGATATTCTTTCTGCAGGTAAAATCTTACCGGGAGTTTTAGGTGCTAACGAGCCTCTGGAAAATGCGGCAGAGTCACTGACGAAAGGTTGGGAATTCGAAATAAGTTGGAATGATCAGTTGCCTAATGGTTTACATTATAACATCGGTTTTAACTTATCTGATTATCAGAGTGAAGTGACAAAGTTTGACAATATAGAACGAAGCCTGAGCAATTCTTATGTAGGTCAGAAACAAGGTGAAATTTGGGGATATGAAACAGCGGGATTATTCCAGAGTCCGGAGGAAGTAGCTGGTGCACCCACTCAGGATAAAGTATCCGGTGGTATTCAGTTGATACCGGGTGATATTCGTTTTGCAGATCTGGATGGTAATGGAGTTATTGATTGGGGTGACAACACCGTTGATAATCCCGGTGATAAAAAGATAATCGGTAACTCGACTCCACGTTTCCATTATGGTATTAATCTGGGAGCAGACTGGAAAGGCGTAGACTTCTCCGTATTCTTCCAGGGGGTGGCTAAACGCGACATTATGATGCCGGGACTGCCTTTCCGTAATGGTTATTCCAGCGAATGGAATGTTCCTTCCGGTTATAATACGGATTATTGGTCAAAAGACAATACAGGTGCTTTATTCCCAGTTCCTCGCTTTAATGGCGGTTCGGCTATGGGGCAGAACCAGACTCGTTATTTGTTGAACGCTGCTTATTGCCGTTTGAAATCATTGAGTGTGGGCTATACGTTGCCGAAAGAATTTACATCTAAGTTTTCTATTGAAAAATTACGTGTTTATTTTACAGGAGAAAATCTCTTTACAATTTCAAATACTCCTGAAGGATTCGATCCGGAATTGGATGACCCCTATAAGTATCCGATGCAACGCGCTTGCTCTTTCGGTTTAAATCTAACTTTCTAAAAATAAAGGATTATGAAACAAAAAATATTATATATAGGTGTGGCTGCCGTACTCTCATTAACGGCATGTAACGACTCATTTTTGGAACGCTCTCCACAGAGTATCAATGATAAAACATTCTGGAATACACCGAGTGATCTGGAAGCTTATGTGAACAATTTTTATGGTTGGCTACCTAGTGGCGTAACTTCTATTGCCGACGGGGAAAGTGACGATCAGGTGCCTAACGGTATCGCGCAGTATTTTTGGGGACAGTTTACTACACCTACACCAGAAGCATCTTCCTGGTGTAACTGGAGTAAAGGGGCATGGAGTCCGATTCGCCTGACCAATTATTTTATGACACATTATCAGACAGTGGTCGGTTCGGAAGCGGATATAAATAAATATGTAGGTGAAAATCGTTTTTTCAGGCTTTCCAGTATGCCGGATTAATGAGAACTTTTGGTGATCTTCCCTGGATTGACAAAGAACTGGGTACTGATTCTCCGGAATTATATGATCCGAAACTTAAACGTTATGAGATAATGGATAAAATCATAGAAGACTTTGATTTTGCCATTCAGTGGTTACCCGAAAAACCGGCAGCCGGACGTATCGGAAAAGATGTGGCCCGTCATTTGAAAGCCAGAACTTGTTTGCATGAAGCTACTTATTACAGATACCACACCGAACTGGGGTGGCAGGACAAGGCTGAACGTCTTTTGAAGATGGCGGTCGACGAAACCGATGCGATAATAAATAGTGGCCGGTATGAAATTTATAATACGGGAAAACCTGAAAAAGATTATTATGAAATGTTCGTCATGGAAGATAAGACTAATCTTAAGGAAGCGATTCTTTCGGTAACTTTTTTGGATGGGAAGAGAAAACATGGTATGAGCCGTACTTTATGGGAAGCTAATACCGGTTTTTCCAAAAATTTCGTAGAAGGCTATTTGTGTAAGGATGGAAAGCCTATCTCTTTAAGTACCTATTATAAAGGAGATGAAAATATGCGTAACGAAACGACTGATCGGGATCCCCGATTGAAACAGACTATTCTTTCCTGGGATTTTCCGACTCGTGTTACTTTGTCGACAAATGACAGTACGTTTATAGAAGAGGAATCTAAGTTTATCGACCAGTATTGCTATACTGGCTATAAGTCGATCAAATATTTTATTCCGACCGATAAAGCATTTGAAGCGAATAATAATACGTATGATGGAATAGCTTATCGCTATGCCGAACTTTGTTGATAAATGCTGAGGCAAAAGCTGAATTAGGTACAATCTCACAGGCGGATCTCGATAAAACGATCAATGTGCTGCGTGACCGTGTTGGTATGCCTCATTTGACAATTAACGTTGGTTTTACCGATCCGAACTGGACAAAGTGGGGATATGACCTATCACCGTTATTGCAGGAAATCCGTCGTGAACGACGTGTCGAACTTGCTGGTGAAGGATTCCGCTGGGATGACCTGATGCGTTGGAAAGCCGGAAAGATATGCGATAATGTAAAAACGTATGTGGGTAAGCGCCAACCGGAAAAAGGTGGCAAATATGCGATTGTATATCCTAATTATACGAATGAGGATTATTCTTATGAAGCCGGAAAGAGCCGTACATGGGATGATCGTTTATATTTGCGTCCGATTCCTACGGCAGAACTTCAACGAAATCCTGGTTTGCTTCCTCAGAATCCGGGATGGGATAAATAATAGTAAAAGGGGCTGTGTCATGCAGCCCCTTTTTGTCTCTTTTAAATCATGAAAATACTATGAATGCAAGTAATATATTAATTGTTGGCCTTTGTGCCTGCACATTCTTGTCTTGCAAGGAAGTGGCTCCGCCTGCTCCCGTCTTGCCTGTTCCGACTCCGGAACAAGTTGCCTGGCAGAAAATGGAAAACTATGCTTTTGTACATTTCGGACTGAATACGTTCAACGATCTGGAATGGGGATATGGGAATACGCCTGCCGGAACATTCAATCCGACTGACCTGGATTGCGAACAGTGGGTGCGTGTCATTAAGACGGCCGGACTGAAAGGGGTGATACTGACTGCCAAACATCATGACGGCTTCTGTCTGTGGCCTACAAAAACGGTCGATTATAATATTTCAAATTCTCCCTATAAAGACGGAAAGGGCGATATGGTCCGTGAACTGTCGGATGCCTGTAAGAAATACGGACTGAAATTCGGCCTTTATCTCTCTCCCTGGGATCGTCATAATGCCGAGTATGGACGGGAAGGTTATCAAAAAACTTATCATGAACAGATTAACGAACTGACCTCTAATTACGGTCCGCTGTTCGAATTCTGGTTCGACGGGGCGAATGGCGGAAACGGGTGGTACGGCGGTACCGACGAAAGCCGTTCTATTAACCCGAAAGAATATTACGGCTATGAGATGGCCCGCGAAATGATTAAATCCAAGCATCCGGGTGCCATGATCTTTGGTGGAACCGTTCCGGATATCCGCTGGATCGGTAATGAGTCGGGCTGGGCGGGCGAAACGAACTGGGCTCCTTATTCATACGATAAAGAAGAACATTACAGCCAGGCCCAGTGGGGAATGAAAGACGGTGATAAATGGCTGCCGGGAGAATGCGATGTCTCTATCCGTCTGGGATGGTTTTATCATCATCGCGAAGACCACCAGGTCCGTACCGTTCCTAACCTGGTGGATCTTTATTATCGCAGTGTCGGGCATAATGCCAATTTCCTGTTGAATTTCCCGGTAGCTTTGAGCGGACAGATTCATCCGGTCGATTCGGCACGTGCTGTCGACTGGTATCACACCATCACGGCAGACTTGAAAGATAATTTACTGAAAGATATCAAACCGAAAGCCTGTGAAACCCGTGGTGGAACGTATAATGCTGGCAATGTAACAGATGGTAACTGGGATTCCTATTGGGCTACCTCTGATGGGATGACGACTGGGGCATTGACATTCCCGTTACCTGCCGGAACTTCTCTGAACCGTGTGCTGATACAGGAATATATCCCGTTGGGGCAACGTGTTTGTGCTTTTATGTTGGAAGTAGAGAAAGACGGGAAATGGATGCCTGTTGAAACTGCCGATACGCTTTCGACGATCGGGTATAAACGTATCGTTCGTTTTAAAACAACTCCGGCGGATGCCCTCCGTATAAGTTTTACAGAATCGAAAGGTCCGTTGTGTATCAATAATGTGGAGGCTTTCCTGGCTCCTCCGTTGCTGGAACAGCCCTATATTATGCGTAATGCCAAAAACGAAGTACGCATCGGAACAGAAAGTGAAGGTGCCGATATTTATTATACGACGGATGGAACGGAACCGACTGCCCAATCTGCAAAATATGAGACTCCCTTTATTCTGGATATCAAAGGAACAGTGAAAGCCGTAACTTACGATCCCCAATCAGGTAAAACAGGGCCTGTCGGTATGCGATATTTTGATCTTCCGGCTGCTGATTATAAAATTGTAAACCCTGTCGATGAGCGTACGTCTTTGCTCTTTGACGGGAACGGTTATTCGACTTATTATCTTCCGGAAGGTAAAAATGAGTTGGCGATTGAACTGGCTGAACCGCATGTGATCAAAGGTTTTGTTTATACTCCGAATCAGGGGCGTGATGCGAGTGGTCATATCTCCAATTATCAGCTACTGGTAGATGGTAAAATAGTTGCTTCCGGTGAATTTTCGAATATCAAAAACAATCCGATAGAACAGGAAATACATTTTAATCCTGTAAAAGGTCAAAAGTTAATCTTTAAGGCAACACGAATAGTGGATAATGCTAAACGTGTTGGAATTGCTGAATTTTCTGTTATTACAGAAGATTGAGGTATTCAACATAATTGATGGTGACAGCAAGGGCTTGTGAAGGTCCTTGCTGTTTTGCGAAACTAAGCCTCTGTCCTGAATCTGCATATGTCGTCGACCGAGACGACTGTCATCCCGTGTTTTTCTGCAAAATCAATGATTTCCGGCATGCGTGCCATTGTCCCGTCTTCATTTGTCAGTTCGCACAAAACGGCTGTGTCTCCCAGGCCGGCGAGTTTCACCAGGTCTACGCTTCCTTCGGTGTGGCCTCTTCGTTCTAAAACGCCATTATCTCTGGCTTGCAGGGGGAAAACATGTCCTGGATGGGATAAGTCCTCCGGTTTGGCACCTTGGGCAATTGCCGTTTTTATCGTTTGTATCCTGTCGGCAGCCGAGACTCCGGTGGTTACACCCTCTTTGGCTTCTATCGAGATGGTGAATGCTGTCTGGTTCTTACTGGTGTTGTCGTCTACCATCTGATGCAAACCGAGTGATCTGCATTTTTCGGAAGTGAGGCAAAGGCATACGATGCCGCTGCATTCACGGATCATCAAAGCCATGTCTTTTACTGTCATCTTTTCTGCGGAATAGATAATATCTCCTTCGTTTTCCCTGTTCTCGTCATCGACCAGCAGAATACCTTTTCCTGCCTGTAAACAGCTGATCGCCTTTTCTACGCGTTCTTTGTAGTCAACACCGAAATTTTTGATCGTTTTCATTTTCAAACCCTGTAATTTAAGTAGTTGTTAAATCGTTAGCATATTGCTGCAGGGCAGGAGGGAATACTATATACAACACTTCTCCTGCATAATGACTATGCCGGTAGAATTGTCGTACTATCGTTATTGTCTTCTTCTCTCATCCAGACTTTAACTGTCGGTCCCGGATTTTCACCAGGTCAGTCCTCTGTTTTGCAGAGGAGTCGCGGACTGTCACCGCCGGTAGGGAGTTACACCCTGCCCCGAAGAATACTGGTCACAAAAATAGAAAGAATTAGGAAAACAAACAGGATAAACAGATTAAAAGTGCAATTCTGAAAACAATAATTATATTTGTAGAAATATTAATCAATAAAATATCATGGGACACAATTGTAGCAAATGCCCGATACGGGCGAAATTTGAAAAAAATCCACGGTCATTATTAGGTCGTTTCTGGCGTTGGCACATTGATTATTGTCCGGGTTGGAAAGCCTATTTCACATCGTTGGACGCGGATGAGCAACAGCTATTGCGTAATAAGTATAACTTCAAGAAATATGAGTAAGATGCTCACCGATATCCGTTTGCGAAGTCAGCAATTAGTTCGTCCGGAATTTAAAGATCCCAAGGATTTGGTTTCCTGGATGGGAGCTGTCCAGGCACAAGAGTATAGAATGGTTAAGTGGGCGCTGGGAATACGGCTGAAATCAGCTACATTACAGACAATTAACGATGCGTATCAGCGGGGAGATATTCTGCGGACTCATGTGATGCGTCCCACCTGGCATCTGGTAGCGGCGGAAGATATCCGTTGGATGCTGAAGTTGTCATCGCAACGGATCATAGCTGCGTGCAACTCCTTTGCTAAAGGTAACGGAGTGGATATTCCTGAAAGTACCTACACCAAAGCGAATGATTTGTTTGAAAAGGTATTGGAGGGTAATAACCATCTTACAAAACAAGAACTGGAAGATGAGATTGTGAAGGCTGGTATTATGCCTGATTCTCCTAAATTAGGTTATCTTTTCACACGGGCAGAACAGGAAGGTATTATATGCAGCGGAGCAGATAGAAAAGAAAAGGCGACTTATGCTCTATTGGAAGAACGTGCTCCTAAGGTTAAAGAATTACATAAGGAGGAAGCATTGGCTTTGCTTGCTAGAAAATATTTCAGAAGTCATTCGCCGGCCAGCCTGAGTGATTTTGTCTGGTGGTCAGGCTTACCTGTGGCAGAGGCACGTCAGGCAATTGCTGCAATCGACGGTGAATTGAATAAAGAGAAATTTGCCTCGCAGGAATTGTTTCTCCATCAGCAGTGGGACAAAAAGTTCAGGACTAGCGATGTATTACATTTTATGCCTCCTTTTGATGAATATCTCATCAGTTACAAAGATCGTACAGCTGCGATGGATAAAGAACACCATCCGAAAGCCTTTAATAATTTCGGAATATTCTATCCGGTCATTTTATATAACGGGCAGATTGTCGGTAACTGGAAAAAAGTAAAAAAGAAAAGCGGTATGACATTTGATACGTCCTTCTTTGTCGAATGTCCGGATTTGGATAAAGAGTTATTGGAAAAGGCAGGGGAGAGATATAAGGCCTTTTATAATTTTTAATTGAGAAATTTATGAAACTAACGGTATTGGTAGATAATAATACATATATAGATCAGTATTATCTGGGGGAACCGGCAGTCTGTTATTATATAGAAGACGGTGAAACCCGTTTGTTGCTCGATACCGGTTATTCGGATGTTTACATCCGTAATGCAAAGGCGTTGGGGATAGACCTGGCACAGGTCTCTGTAATCGCTTTGTCCCATGGGCACAACGACCATACTCGTGGATTGCAATTTTGGTCCGGGGAAATAAATACCGCTGTACGTATTGTTGCCCATCCCGATGCGTTCAAAGAAAGGAGATGCGGGGAACTTTCCATCGGTTCCCCTTTGTCCGAATCCTGTTTAAGAGAGAACTTCGAACTGACTTTGTCAAGAAGGCCTATGAAGATAAGCGACCATATTACTTTTCTGGGTGAGATTCCTTCCTCCAATACTTTTGAACCACGGAAGTCTTTTGTAGATAGCAATGATGTTTGTCATGTCGGTAAATTGGTTGTGCATCCCGGATATCAGAATCAGGGAATCGGTAAGGTCCTGATGTATGAAATTGAAAAGTATTTTCCGGCTTGCCGTAAATTTGTGTTGTTTACCGGAGAGGAAACGCCCAATGCCTTACATCTGTACGAAAAAGTAGGTTACCATATCGTTTCGAAAGAAAATATGGGAGGTTTTTCTATGATTTTAATGGAAAAGGTTATAATTCGTTGATATTTTACAGGGCAACCGCACCAAAATTTCTATTAAAATATGTTTTGTGGCATAAATCATTAAAATATTTCAAAAAAAAGTTGTGTAATTGGGGAATAAAGGTAATCTTGCAGATAGAAAAGTCTTAACTATGAAAATAGAACCTTAACGACTGGATTTTTTACGTGAAGATTTTGCAAACC
>NZ_QSDP01000088.1:0-27427 GCF_003463685.1 Parabacteroides sp. AM58-2XD | reverse complement strand
AACAAGCTTTTTCTTAGACGACTATCCGATAAGAATAAACTTATTGACTGGTCTGAAAAATGAATTTTAATAACATAGTTCTCCTAGTACTAAGGCTCAAAAATTATAAAGATGATACGAATTACAAGTTTGATAATATTATCAATCCTTTTCTTTGTTCTCCAGGTAAGCAGAATAAACTTTCCTAACTTCTGGTTTGAACACATAACAACAGCCGATGGATTATCCCAAAACTATATCACTGATATTAAGCAGGATAAGAACAGACTTATTTGGATCGGCACTAAAAACGGACTCAATAAATATAATGGTTACGAAATGACCATATACAATCATATACAAAATGATTCGACATCAATTCCTAATAATTACATCTCCTACATATATCAGGACTCAAAAGACAATCTTTGGATCGGAACAAATACAGGCTTGTGCAAATACATTTCAGAAAAAGACTGTTTCGAACAATTCAACTTCGAAACCACGGATAGCCCACATTCCAACTACAACATCTCCTCTCTTTTCGAAGACAAAAATAATATTTTATGGATCGGAACAGAAGAAGGGTGTCTGATTTCATTCGACCTAAACACAGAAGGACTCAAAATATATAGAGCTTCTCAGGGAATCAAGGCTATTGAGCAGGACAAAAGTTCTTTACTGATAGGAGGAAGAAATAAAGGTATCATGCACTTCGATCCTATCGAAGAAGCCTTTTATCAAACTGCAATCGACTCAACATTCAATTCTGAGACAGTCACAACCATTGCTACTGACCCAAAAGGAGATTTTTGGATAGGTACACAAAGTCACGGAATTTATCTATACGGGAAAAACCTTAACAAACTATCCGGACAGACCATTCTGGACATTCATTTTTATAAAGATTCTTTTGCCTTGTTAGGTACTGAAGAAGATGGTCTTGCTTGCTACAATATAGATACTGACGAATTTCAATATATAAACAATACACACGAAAATGTAAATCTCAATTCGGAAGGAATCACTTCATTATATGTAGATTCCACACAAACAATATGGATAGGAACGATCAACGGCGGAATAAATAAATTTGATCCGAACCGGAACAGGTTTGTACACTTGTCGCTTTCGCCCAAGTATGGCGCGTCTTCTACTACCCATTGTGTTTTTGCATTGAAGGCATTGGATAATCAATCAATATTAGCCGGATTGAATACAAAAGGAGCCTATTTGCTGGATAGCAGGACTTATGAAATCGACAATACTGCTATACCCCAACTAAGCGAAACAACAATCAATACCATCCTGAAAGACAGCCGGGGGGTATTGTGGCTGGGGACTTACAGAAAATCGCTAATCATATCCGGTCCCCGAAACTTGACCGGGCCAATAAACAAACTAATAGAAAAGAGCTTATCCCCATCAAGCTCAATCAAATCTTTGTATGAAGATTCCCAACACAGAATATGGATAGGAACAGATAACAGCGGACTGTTCTGCTACGACCCGAAGCTACATGCTCTCCCCGGGAATACGAAAGAACTAAAAAAATACATGTATCCCAATTTGATAACCTCGGTTATCGAAGACGACAACCACTGGCTCTGGGTAGCAACACACTGCGGGTTATATCTATACGATCCGGAAGAGGATTCTTTTACAAGAAATTTTCTCGCCAACCCGGAACAACCCTATTCGCTGGCAAACACGATTATCCCGATCTGCCCAATCCAGGACACGCTTTGGCTTGGGACACGGCAAGGGCTCATCAAATATTCACCCAAAGAACACAAGCATCGGATATTCCAGGTGGAAGACGGGCTGCCGAGCGAAAGCATCAAAGGTTTATTATACGACGAACCCAATAATAAACTCTGGATATCGACCGACCGCTGGCTCAGTTGCCTGGAACTGTCTTCTTGCCAATTCACAAACTTCGGGCTAAAAGATGGAATTGTTGGAACTGAATTCAATGATATGAGTTTCGAAAAAGGCACTGACGGGACTTTCTTCTTTGGTTGCGTAGACGGAATATACTGTTTCCGCCCGGATCAAATAAAAATGAACCCTTATGCTCCAGAGGTTATCATTACCCACTATCGGTTATATGATGATTCCCCCCAAAATAAAACAAATGGGGATATATCACGTATCCCTATCCCTTCAAACAAAGAGATAACAATCCCGTTTAAACAGTCTATTTTCAGCATAGACTTCGTTGCACTCAACTATACAAACACCCCTAAAAACCAATACGCCTATAAATTAGAAAATTACGACAATAACTGGCACTATGTCGGGACACAACACATGGCAACCTATACGAATTTAAATCCCGGCACTTACCTGTTCCGGGTTAAAGCCTCCAACAACGACGGCGTCTGGAACGAAAAAGGAGCCTCTCTGAAAATAACGATACCTCCTCCCTGGTGGCGAACAACATGGGCTTATTTTATCTATACAATAATAATCGGCGGTATTATTCTTATTTCAATCAGAATTTATACTAATTGGTTGAAAATGCAAAATCAGCTTAACAGGGAACAGTTCGAACGGGCACAACTCGAAAAATTAAACCAGTTAAAATCACAGTTCTTTTCCAATATCACTCACGAATTCAGAACTCCATTAACGCTTATTATCAGCCCACTGGAAGCCATCAGTAATACTAAAGGCAGAGTTTCCCTCCGGGAGAATTATCTCACTACGATAAAAAACAATGCTTATAAACTATTGGATCTGGTGAACAGACTTCTGGATTTTTCAAAAGTAGAATCCGGTTGCTTCACCTTTAATCCGATTAATATAGACATTATATCTTCCATTAAACACGGTGTTGCATACTTCCAGCCTTTAGCCGAAGAGAAAAATGTTACACTCATCTTTCATGCCGACAAAGAGAATTTTGTCTGTTCTATCGATCCCAATATTATAGAAAAAATACTATACAATTTAATTTCAAACGCCATAAAATACACTCCTGAAAATAGGACAGTAGAAGTTTGTGTTACACTGGAAAAAGGTAATTTATTGAACCTCTCGGTAAAAGACACAGGAAAAGGAATTCCCGTTAATAAACAAAAACTTATATTCGATCGTTTCTACCAGTTAGACGGAGATATACCTAATGGTACCGGCATCGGCCTGTCATTAGTGAAAAGTCTGGTAGAGTTACATCATGGAAGTATCGATATGGAAAGTGAAGTAAATAAAGGTACAATATTCACCATTCATATTCCTTATAAAGATGCAACAACAAATGAAGCAATAATTATCCCGACAGGTAAAGAGAACAATCGGCCTAATAAAGAAAAAGACCGGGCATATCTAACGAAAATGCTGAACGAACAGGATATTCAGGAAACCAATTCAAGTTCCCCAACCATATTGATAGCAGAAGACAACCATGATCTCCGGGAATTTATTAAGAGTATTCTGAATAATAAGTATAACGTAATAGAAGCGGAAAATGGAGCCATAGCACTGGATATAGCGCGAAAAGACAGTCCGGATATTATTATTTCCAATATTTTGATGCCAGAAATGGATGGAAAGCAACTTTGTGTACAAATCAAACAGGACATACAAACCTGCCACATCCCTTTCATTATGATAACAGCTTTGAGTTCTGAAACCGATCAGATAGAAGGCCTGACAGTCGGTGCTGATGATTATATCACCAAACCGTTCAATCCGGAAATTTTAAAAACAAAGATCAAGAACGTATTAAAAAGTCGAGAACTTATATCTCGCCGCTATGCAACATTGTCCGCTTTAGAACCAGAAGAATTTGTGACAGAAGATAAAGATGCAACCTTTCTACTGGAAATCATCGAATTCATAAAAGCAAATGTATCCAATCCTGATTTAAAAGTAGATGACCTATCTAAAAATGCAGGCATGAGCCGAAGTCCATTTTTCAAAAAACTAAAAAATCTTACCGGAAAAACTCCAAACGATTTCATTCGTGACATCCGTTTAAACCAAGCAGCCAAACTTTTATTGAAAAGTGATTTAAACATCACTGAAATTGCTTATCAAACAGGATTCACTTCTCCGAAGTATTTCAGGGAATGTTTCAAAAAACAATTTGGAGAATCCCCCAGCCAATATATTGAGAATCAAAAAAGTCTCCCCGGGAAATAACCTGGGAGACTTTCTCTGATATTGATTTTAAATCCGTAACTATTCAGCGAACCGCAACCCTTTCAGCTTATCCCATGCACCACGGGTAAAATCGGGGATTTCGACCGGGGCACCTCCATTCTTCACGGATGTTTCCGTCAGCTCGGTCAGGCAGGACCATTCGGCTGCATCATATACATCCTGATCCAATGGCAAGCCGTTACGCAGACAGTAAATAAGGCGATAATCCATAATAAAGTCCATACCGCCATGGCCTCCTACTTTCCGGGCTTTTTCTCCAACCTCTTTAGTTATCGGATGTTCATACAAAGCCATGATAGAATCCATTTGCGCCTTATTCAGGAATTCATGTGCTTCAGGCTCCAGCGCAATACCTTCTACGGGATATTTCTGAGCAAAACCTTTCGTTCCGCTAACAACATGATGGCGGTCGTACGGACGTGGACTGGTTACATCATGCTGAATCAAAATAGTTTTTCCTTTCTCCGTCTGAATCAATGTGGTATTCATGTCACCTACTTTATAGGTCTGTTTGGCTTCTTTCGAATCGGTGCCGAAAGTTTCTTTGGCATATTCAGTCATCCCTACCTGTTTAGTGGACATGGATACCAGATAATTCATTTTATCCCCTCTGTGAATATTCATAATCTGACAGATCGGCCCCAATCCATGGGTCGGATACGGATTTCCGGTATGTTCCTCGTTGTATTTCAAACGCCACATTCCCTGATAACCGCCCTTTTCACTCGGGTAGAAATTCAATGAACGCAGGTCGTGGATGTAAGCCCCCTCCCCATGGATCACCTCACCGAATACACCCTGTTGAGCCATATTCAAGGTAGCCATTTCAAAGAAGTCATAACAACAGTTTTCAAGCATCATACAGTGCTTACGAGTCTTTTCTGCCGTATTAACCAACTGCCAGCATTCATCGATCGACATGGCAGCAGGAACTTCCACAGCCACATGTTTACCATGCTCCATCGCATAAACAGCCATAGGAGTATATTTCAACCAGTCTGTACAAATATAAACCAGGTCGATGTCATCCCGTTCACAGATCTTTTTCCAGTCTTCCGAACCGGTATATTCATCGGCAGCGGGTAGTTTTTTATCCGTCAACGTTTTTTGCGCACTTTTCACGTAATCACTATTCAGATCACAAAGAGCTTTCACCTCTACCCCTTCCAGGAAAGTAGAACGATAAACAGCTCCGCTTCCACGCATACCCAAACCAATATACGCAATACGTACTGTCGGGATAGGATCGCAAGCCAGGTTCAAAACATCTGCCTGTCCGGCAGGACGTTCAGGAGCTGATGTCGGGATCATTTTTACCTGTGCCACCGACTGATTACAGGTAAAACCGGCTAAAACAGCCAGTAAAAACAATGAATAAACAATTCTTCTCATAAGTATTTTAAATATATAAAGTGCGAATAAGTTAAGAAAGGCGGGCCATCCTTCATACCGGACGGCCCGGAACTAAGGTTAATTAATACCCTGGATTCTGATCATCTTTCAGAAGCGGGTTCAAGTCCATTGCATTTTGAGGTATAGGCATCAGAAGGATACGGTCGTTCCATTTCTTTTCGATCAGCTTATATCCGTTCGGAGCATATGTAATTCCACTCATAGCCTTCTGCCCATAGGCCGAACCATAGCGACGGATATCATCATAACGATGTCCTTCGCCGGCCAGTTCTATACGGCGTTCATTACGTACAAATTCCAAAGCAGCGTCTTTTGAAGGCATGGTAGCCGGCACATCCGGCATTCCGCAACGGTCACGCAGATCGTTCAATGCAGCCTGCACTTCACCGTCCCAACCAGAATTGGCAATACGGGCTTCAGCGAAAGTAAGCAGCACTTCGGCATAACGGATGACAGGATAATCATCAGAACTGTTATAATCGTTATATGGACTCAATGCCACCATTTTACGATAGCTATATCCACTCCATGACTCATTTCCGTCCAGTCCGGCTTTAGTCGGATCCCATCTGTAATAGAACGTGCCGCCTTTAAAGTCTGTTTCGTGCCAGCCCTTGAACGGGAACTGGATAGAAGCATACAAACGGCTGTCACGGTTACGGAACTCCTGCATATAAGCAAATTTTGTAAGATCCATAGTCGGAACCTTTGCTATATAGGCTGCCTGGTCCAGGCCATCCACCTCAGCATTAATCGCCTCGAAATTTGTTTTACGGGTTTCCATCGGGATCAACGAACGGATTGTCTTGCCGTCGATATCCCAATAAGCATCCACCAAGTCCTGCATCGGTTCGAATGAAGAGTATCCTGATCCCATCTGGCTGGGACGGATATACGTATAACGCGCCCAGTCATTGTTATTATCGTCATTCATGTATTCGCGGGTCTGGATATACTCAGGATTGGAAGGAGAAGCATTGTCATGATGCCAAAGAGCTTCATAGCTGAACAGTCCTTTTGCGAATTTGTCCTTATCCATGCCCTTTGCTTCAAAATCAATGAACTGACCTAATTCTTCCGCTTCTTTTCGCTGTGCTTCATTCAAAGACGTCACACGAAACAATGAATGGTGTCCTTCTTTAATAATGGTGTTTGCCGAAGCCTCGGCCTCCGTGTAATTACCGAAATACAGTGCGGCACGTGCACGCAAAGCCAAAGCGGCGGCACGTGTGATACGCCCGGTCTCCTCTGTATAACCACCGTTGTATTTGTCCGGCAGGACAGCAGCGATAGCAGCCAGTTCGTCCAGGATAAAAGCCTGCACTTTATCGACTGGATCACGCGGAACGTTCGGCGCATCATATTCCATCACGGTTGTTACGATTGGCACTTTTCCGAATTTAGTTGTCAGATCCAGATAAGCCTGAGCACGGAAAAAACGAGATTCCGCCTTCATCCTTTCTTTCAGGGTTTCGTCCATTTCACAGTTATCCACCTTCTCCAGGAAATTGTTCACAATACGAACCGTACTGAAACTATATCCACGGTCTTCCGCCGTACTCAGTTCACTTTGCTGGATAGATTCGTACGGGCCTTCCCAGGGTTTATGGCTATGGGCATTATCCGTACACATCTCATCCCAGATATCAAAACCGTTACCTTGTGCATAACAAGCATTTAAACCGTACCATGCATCTTTCTCCGATGTCCAGAAACTTTCTGCCGATATATCGGATGGCGGAATCACGTCCAAATCACAAGCTGTAAAAGAGGCAGTTATCAAGCCAAACACTGCCCATTTCTTTATATTTAGATTTACCATTACTCTTACTTAATTTTAAATTATTGAATCGATTAAAAAGATACGTTCACGCCGAAAGCAACCGACTTGGTTCCTAACGAACCGATACCACGTCCGGAAGAGGCTTCAGGATCGAAATCTTTCATCACATGATCGGCACGCAATGTAAACAGGTTTTCACCGGTCAGGAAAAATTTCAAAGAAGACATTCCCCATTTGGAAATGAGATTAGACGGAACACGATAACCCAGAGAAATAGTCTTGATACGGAAATAGTCTGCATCAAATAACTGGTAATCTGAGAAATACTGATTATAATCATCCAAACTGTGTCCGCCATAGATACGGGGATAAACAGCACGCGGATTCGGATTCTCCTCCGTCCAGCGTCCCAGATGGAACTTACGCGGGTTTGAGTTCAACATAAAAGCAGAAACCTGTTCAGATTCAAAACCGGCCATTGTTCCGGATACACCTTGTCCGAAAATAGAAAGTTCGAAGTCTTTATATTGCAGATTCAAATTAATACCATATGTAAAATCAGGCACATCTTTACCGATAATCGTGCGGTCTTCTCCGTTAATGGCACTCCCCCATTCTACATTTTCGCGTTGCGGAACATACTTGATATCACCGGCTTTCGGTTTACGACCGTAGGTATAATAATGACCGGCATCGATCTCTTCCTGTGTATACAACCCG
The DNA here is from genome assembly GCF_003463685.1 of Parabacteroides sp. AM58-2XD. Lineage (NCBI taxonomy): Bacteria > Pseudomonadati > Bacteroidota > Bacteroidia > Bacteroidales > Tannerellaceae > Parabacteroides > Parabacteroides sp. AM58-2XD. Next base: position 19,362 of record NZ_QSDP01000088.1, on the reverse strand, counting down.
TCTGTTTTCAATCCGAAGAAAGAACCGATCGACTCGCCTTCACGCAGGATATAACGTATCTTGTCACCTCCACTCTGGATAATATCGTCAGATTCGCCCATGTCTTTGATCTCATTATGGTTGGTTGCGATATTGGCACTTACCATATAAGAGAAATCACCGAACGATTTGCGATGCGTCAAAGCCAACTCAAAACCACTATTACGCACCTTGGCAATATTTTGCGAAGGGTTAGACCAGATACCCGTTTCCAACGGCACATTGTAACTCAGCAAGATATCGCTGGTGTTCTTCACATAGTAATCAGCAGTTAAGCTCAGTAATCCGTTGAAGATATCGAAGTCGACACCTATATCGGTCAGGGCAACCGTTTCCCAGCCTAATTTCTCGTTTGCCGGTTTCGATTCCAATACCCCCTTTACCGCTTCATTGTCGAAGTTATAATCCGAACCATTATTATACAGCTGGAAATAATCGTAATTACCTACGTTATTAATATTACCCAACGTACCCCATGAAGCACGGACTTTCAGGTTATTGATCCAATCGATCTGTTGCATGAAATCTTCCTGGTTGATACGCCATCCGGCAGAGAAAGACGGGAAGATCCCCCAACGGTTATCTTTATGGAAACGGGAGGAAGCATCCGCACGCAGGTTGGCTTCAAACAGATAACGATCCAGCAGGCTATAATTCAAACGACCGAAATAAGAAAGGATTTTATATTCTCTCAGCGGCGTACCATACGAATTCTGGTCCGGTTGATCTTTGCTGATCTCTCCACCGGTCGTCATATCTTCCAGATCATCCGTTACAAAATCTTTCCATTTTGCATAAAGACGTTCATATTTATAATGTTCGTACGAGGTACCGGCCAGTATGCCGATATTATGTACCTTATTCGACCAGTCGTAGCGGGCAGTCAACGTATACATGGTCCGGTTTTCACTCTGCCAGAACATATTCATTTCATTTGTATACACACCGGTTCCAGGGATTTCAGCACCTGTTTCAAAATTCTTTACGTTATCCTGCAAAGCGGTATACCCTCTTGATTTACTTTCCCATCCTTTGAATGCACCTTGCCCGGAGATCACCAAGCCTTTAACAGGTTTAAGATCGAATCCTAGATCGATCATTGTATTGTCGGTCTTACCGTCCGACCAATTATTCTTGCTCAGGGCACGCAACGGGTTACCGTTCATAAACGACTGGGTAGCTGCCTTTCCGCCGGCAATGGAACCCCATTCACCGTTCGACTGCTGCGCAACCATCGTAGAAGGTACCATCAGGAAATTTCCGATCGAAGCAACTCCATGTTCCGTTTTATTTGTACTACGGATAAACTTCACGCCCGATTTCAATGTCAGCCATTTTGTTACATCGGCTGCCACATTTATATCCAGATTATAACGCTGCGAACTTTGTCCCGGCATGAACTTATCATCATACAGATACCCCAATCCTGAGAAGAAACGTACTTTATCGCTACCACCGCTAAAATTCAACGAATGCTGTGTGGTAACCACCGGATTATCGAGCACCAGGTCCGCCCATTTCGTATTCGGGTAATAATCCGGTTTCGAACCGTCCCGGAACCACTTGATCTCATCTTCTGAGTAAGCAGCATTTTTACCATTGCTTGCATCGCGATTATAGAATGCTTCGTTCAACAAGGTCGCATAATCCCATGAATCGAGTACGTCCGGCAGGTAAGTCGGCATTTTCAATCCGACATAGCCGCTGTAAGAAACATTCATTTTTTCTTTCTGACCGCGCTTGGTTGTAACCAATACTACACCATAAGCGGCACGTGAACCGTAAATTGCAGAAGAAGAAGCATCTTTCAGGAAAGAGATTGTCTCAATACTGTTCGGATCCAGGTTCGAAAACAAGTCGGCATCAGCAATCGCACCATCGATCACATATAAAGGAGAAGAAGTACCCAGGTTACCGCGACCACGGAAATTGATTGAAGGTGTCGAACCCGGACGGGAAATAACCGTTACGCCGGGAACCGTACCCTGGACAGCGGCCAGTACATTTGTCTGTACACGGTCTTTGATTTCTTCCGAACTGATCGCAGCGACCGAGCCGGTCAGGTTCACTTTCTTTTGTGTACCGTAACCTACAACCACTACTTCATCCAGTAATTCAGAATCTTCTTCTAAAATAACATTAATCGAAGTCTGACCATCTTTCAACGCAATATTTTTTGTTGTATAGCCAATATAAGAGATAAGCACGTGCTTATCTCTCCCTGACAGTGTCAGGCAAAATTACCTTCAAAATCAGTTACAGTTCCGTTTGTCGTACCGGCTTCCACCACGCTGGCACCGATAACAGGCTCACCATGCGCATCTTTCACGACACCTTTGATCATGACACTCTTCTGCTGCTGCGTCGTATTCACAGACGATGTACGTGCAATCCCCCCTTCGGATGATTTTGAAACCACGATCTGATTATTTACAATACGGTAAACGTATCCTGTATTCTTGAACATATGGTTCAATACAACATCCAGAGAAACATCGGTAACATCGATTGAAATCTTCTTACCCAGATTAATCTGGTCATCATTATAAAAGAAAGTATAGCCGCTCTCTTTCTCTATCTCCGCAATCACAGACGACAAAGATGCGTTACTTTTCTTCATGGTAATTTGATAGACTTGTGCAAAAGCCGAAATAGGAACCAGGCCTATCGCACCTACCAGAAACAATTGTGTGATCTGTTTTTTGAATTGTTTACAGAACACATCTTTCAACAAAATAACTCGTTTGTTCATATTAATAATTAGATAAAATAAATATGCGTTTTTTCTTTCTCTTTATCAGCCAGTATTCCTACTGTCTCTCATTATCCGGTTTGCTTGTTTTTCATATATTCCTGATTTAAGTTTAACATAATTATTTATTGACTTTCTCATACAAGACAAAGCTGTCTCCTTTTTTACGATAGGCAACCGGAGAACTCTTGGATATGATATCCAGCAAAAGTTCCAACGATTCATCATGAATAGAAAAGGTAAAACTATATTTACCGGCCAGTTCAGACGGACATTTTATACTTATGCCATACCAGCTTTCCAGACGGGGAAGGATCATTCCTAACTTTTCATTTTTGAAATTTGGCCTCCCTTCCCGGCGCCAGGATGAATACTGATCGGCATTTACTCGCATGATTTCAGCTTTTCCGCCCATCACATAAGCCAGTTTTTCATCAGGCTTGACCAGTAAGACATCACCTTTCTCCCGCTCTTTCTTTGTGCTTACCTCAACCGCCCCCTCTGTCAGAATCATTTCCGCATAAAAAAGGGAGTCAACACAGAACACTTCGAAAGCAGTCCCCAATGCCTTTATATCCATACTTTTTGTTTTCACGATAAAAGGATGTTCCGGATCATGATGTACCTCGAAGAAAGCCTGCCCGGATAAGGACACTTCCCTTTTTTCTCCGTCAAACGACTCCGGATAAGTTAATCTTCCGCCGGCATTCAACGACACATGGCTGCCATCCGGCAGATAGAACGACTCCATCGACTGCCGGCCGGCACTTACTACATAAATAGTCTTCTCTTTTGCCCCGTTTTGTCCTATCAGCCAGGAGCCAACTGAAATAAGCAGAGCCAGAGAGGCTGCTACCGCATATTTCATCCAATAGTCCCGACGGGTATTATAAGGATGTATCTTCCGCATAACCCGGCCCAGCACCCGTTCTTTAGCCACAGGGCTAAGAAACGAATCTCCCGGTTCATTCCACTGTTCTTTCAAATGACGTAAAACAGGCTCCCGACCGGCCAGAAATTCTTTTTCCTTATCAGTTAGTCCGCTTGTCAAAGCCTTTTTTATAATATCTTCTTCTTTCATTTCCTTCATATCTAACACTAAATACTCCAAATTCAGAGTTATCCCCCAGAAGAATATCAAACTTTTTTTATTTTAACAAAACCTACCATCTTTCTAAGAGACTTTTGCTATTCTTCAATTCTTTTCTATCTTTGCAATAATCAATAAAGAAGCTAAATTGGATAATCAAACACTAATACTGGCATTAAAAAACGGTAGCGAGGAGGCCTTTACTTCTTTGTATCACAAATATTGCGACAAAGTCTACAAGTTTTGCAGACTCTATTACACAAACGATTCTACCACCGAGGAAGTAGTACAGGAAGTTTTTATCAAATTATGGGATATACGCAGCTATGTAAATGAAAATGAAAACCTGGAAGGATTACTGTTCATCATCACCCGGAATATGATTTTCAGTAATTCAAAGAAAAATTTCAATGAAACTTTTTATAAAATGTCTATCCTTGCGGCTTACGACAAGGCTTATGATATAGAAGAGGAATTGCATGCAAAAGATCTGCGGATTTATATTGAACGGCTGGTAAACGAATTGCCGCCCAGGCAAAAGGAAGTTTTTTACCTGAGCCGCCATGAACAACTTAGCTATAAAGAAATTGCCGAAAGACTCAATATTACCCCAAAGACAGTGGAAAGACACATCAATGAAGCGTTGAAATATCTGAAAAAGAATATTTACTTCCTGCAATTATTCCTTTCAGCATAACGGGTTATTTCCCTATTATCTCCTTCAGCTGTACCGGTTTATCCGTAGTGATAAAATCGACATTCTTTGCAACGAACGATTCCATTACAGCCGGATCGTCCACCGTCCACACATTGATAGTCAGGCCGGCATCTTTAGCTTCCTGAATCCATTCGGGATGTTTGTCAAATACTTTATAATGATAATCCAGGCCGGAAAAACCTAATGTCTTCAGATCTGCCGGTGAAACTTCTCCACGAAGATAGGAAACCTGGGCACTCGGAGCACGGCGAATCAACTCCTTACAAATATTCATACTGAAAGAGATGTATTCCACCTGATCTTCCATCTGATATTTTTGTACCAGATAAAGAATAGTTGCAACCGCTTTATCTTCATTCACAACTCGTTTATGAGGTTTGATCTCGAGAATAAGCTGAGTTCCCTGATTTTTCTTTCCTTGTATCAGGTATTCTTCCAAAGTCGGTAACGTTTCTCCGTTTTTCAACTTCAGGTCTTTCAGTTGTTCATAGAGAGAAGTTTCTATACAAAAACCCTGAATACTGTCATCATGATTGACAACCGGAATGCCATCTGCCGTTATAGAGACATCGAATTCAGAGCCATACGCTCCAACCTCATGAGCCTTGTTTAAAGCCGTAACCGAGTTCTGAGCAGAACCTTCACAATCCCAATAACCCCGGTGGGCAATCACTTTTGTCTGGGAATAAACGCTACTTGCACATAAAAACAAGACAAGCAGCATAGTAAACATTGATCTTTTCTTCATCTTCTTTTTTGTATTAGAATCCGTTACAAAATATTGAGCATGTAAACTTACAGATTTTATCCGATATTCGGGAGCATCCGCGGAAGATTTCTAACTCCGGCTAAAACTGCCGGTAATCAATGCGAGTATAAAAAATGATAGTCTTACATTATCTTAACGGGAATAGAGGATATCGGACATAGTTCTTCAGGAACTATGGAAAACAAATCAAATTGAGAATAACACTGGGCAAAAATAATAAAAAAATTAATATAATATCATAACACATTAACTTTAAAATCAGACAAAGTAAATAATAAGCTAATATTTTATTATAAAAACACAGAGTATGATGTCTTACCCGACTTACTTCTCCTGCTCAAGAACATTTTTTGCAAAACTGCCCAATAAAAAGACTGTCTCCTCTCTCAATCAAATCCATAAAGTAATTAGTTCCTGAAGAACTATTGATTGAATTTCAATGCGAGTACTAAATCAACTTTAATTCTAATCTAAAAAAATAAGGCCTATGACGTAGAAAAAACAACAGTTCAGACAATACGTATAAGATACGTATCACTTACCTATTAAAATTATTAATTCTAACTAGTATTAATTCACAATTATGAAGAAAACATTTAATCACATCTCTTTCAACGAGATAGCAAAAATGTCGGCATTCTGTTTTCTATTCTATGCCTTTCCTATAAATGCATCTGATATAAAACGATCGACAACAGAAAATTCACCGGTAACAAGTATTACCCAGCAAAGCAAAACAATAACAGGCACCATTACCGATACAAAAGGGATGGCTGTTATCGGAGCCAATGTAATAGTAAAAGGAACAACCAATGGGAGCATTACGGACCTCGACGGAAATTTCACGCTGAACAATGTACCTGCAAATGCAACGCTACAAATATCTTATATCGGTTACAAATCACAGGAGATACCGGTAGGCAACCAGTTAAAAATAGAAGTCACACTGGAAGAAGATACCGAAAATCTGCAGGAAGTAGTTGTTGTCGGTTATGGTAGTACGGTGAAAAAAGACCTGACAACTGCCGTGACAAGTGTAAAAAGTAAAGACTTCCTGCAAGGAGCTTCCAATAGTCCGTTACAGATGATCGACGGTAAAGTAGCCGGTGTATCCGTATCCAATACAGCAGCCGCCGATCCGAATGCCAGTCCGAGTATCCAGGTACGCGGAGCCTCTTCTTTGAAAGCCGGAAACGGCCCGTTGATCGTTATCGACGGGATGCCAGGCGGTGACCTGCGGAATCTTGCCCAGCAAGACATCGAATCTATTACTGTATTGAAGGATGGTTCCGCCGCTGCCATCTACGGTTCCCGCGGAGCGAACGGAGTTATCCTGGTTCAGACGAAGCAGGGAAAAGCCGGTAAAGTATCCATTACATACGATGGTTATGCCGAACATGATTTCGTTGCTGCACGACCGGAAATACTAAGCCCGGAAGAGTTTGTGGCCAACAATATCGGAAAGGATTACGGTTCCCGTACGAATTGGTACAACGAGTTGCTCAACAAAAACAACTTCGGACAGAACCACAACCTGGCCCTCTCCGGTGGTAGCGAATCCAGCATCTTCCGTATCTCGGCAAACTACCGTTCGAAAGAGGGGCTCGACATTGCAACAGACCGTAAAGAATATGGTTTACGTGCCAGCTTCAAACAAATCACTTTAGAAGGTTTATTGGAAGTGACAGGAAACATATCCTATCGTTACGCCGATGAAGATTACACCGATTACGGAAGTTTCAAACAAGCAGTCGAACTGAACCCGACCTATTCGAAGGATGAAATGGATGCATTTCGGAATAACTTCGATAGTTACAACCCGATCTTCAACCTGACAAGACGTGAAAACGGAGCTACACAGGAATACCTGACTACCGACTTCAACATCAAACTCAACATCCTGAAGAACCTGAATACTGAATTAAAACTCGGCCGCCAGGGACATGACAAGAAGCAACGCGAGTATTATTTCAAAGACCATCGCGAGTCGATCAACAACAGCCGTAACGGACGTGCCCGCCTGGAAAATGAGAAATGGGTGGACTATACGTTAGAATGGTTAGGCAATTATTCGCTGGATATAGATCGGCACCACCTGAAAGTAATGGGCGGTTACTCCTATCAGGAATTCAACTGGGAAAAGTTCAATGCCGAAAACATGAACTTCCCGACAGACGCTTTCCTGTACAACAACCTGGGAGCCGGAGACTACAACAAGGCCGACGGACGTCTGGGCATGGAATCCGATAAAAACAAAGAAAAGACGATCGCCTTCCTGGGACGTGTCAACTATGATTTCGATAATACTTTCCTGTTCACGGGTTCTATCCGTTACGAAGGAAATACCAAATTCGGTACGGATCATAAATGGGGTGCTTTCCCTGCTGCTTCTGCCGCATGGCGTGTTTCCCGTCTTTCCTTCTTCGAAGATTCTCAGACCGTGAATGACCTGAAACTCCGTTTCTCTTACGGACAGACCGGACGCTCGGGCTTCGATAAATATATTTCTCTGGCGAAATATACCGGTTACGGATGGATGCCGAACAGTGAAGGTAAATGGGTTCAGGTATACGGCCCGGGAAACAATCCTAACAAAGACCTGTCCTGGGAAAAACAAATATCTTACAACCTGGGTATCGATTATACCTTGTTCAATTCGCGCCTATCCGGAAGTTTAGACCTTTTCATCCGCGAAGGGAAAGATGTAATCGGTGAATATCAGGTTCCGGTTCCTCCCTATTTGCACGAAAAGATCATGACTAATGTAGGTACAACCAATTCCAAAGGTTTTGAATTGCAGGTAAACTGGGATGCCGTACAAAACGACAAGTTCACCTATTCAACCAATGCCACGCTTGCCTATACCAAATCGAAGCTGAAATCATTCTCTAACGAGAAATATGAGTTGGGTTATATGGAAGGCGACGGTCTGCCTTCACCCGGAAACCCCGGCCCGTGCCAGCGTTTGCAGGATGGTGTTGAAATCGGTTCATTCTACGGATACCGCTACGCCGGTGTCGACGAAGATGGAAATATTATGGTTTTCAAAGATGGTATCAAAGGAGGCGAAACCGTACGGGGACGTGACGCCAGCGAAGCGGACAGAACCTATATCGGTAACGGTACGCCCAAATGGGAAATGGCCTGGGGAAACACATTTACTTATAAAGGATTCGACCTGTCCCTTTATTTCCGCGGACGTTTCGACTACCAGATTCTGAATCAATACCAGATGTATTATGGTTTGCAAGGAGTAACAGGTATTAACAAACTGACATCCGCCTATAAGGAAAATGCCCATATCAAAGGAGAAAAGATCATGTGCGACTACTTCCTCGAAAACGGTAATTACCTGAAACTGGATAACATCACGCTGGGATGGACACCTAAACTGAATACGAAATGGATCTCCAACCTGCGTATTTATGCAACCATGAAGAACGTGTTCACCATCACGAAGTATTCAGGCGGCATGGACCCGTCAAGTGTCGACGTCACTGGCTTATGGGCCGGTAGAGGTAGTATGGACTTATATCCGACAGCCCGCAACGTATCATTCGGAGTTCAAATCAGTTACTAAACTAAAAGTATATACAGCATGAAAAATATAAAATCACTTTGTGCAGTCAGCCTGATGGCTACAACCATGGCTTTCACTTCCTGTACGGATCTGACGGAAGAGCCATTCAATATATTGACAAGCGACAACTACTTCACAGACAAAGCGTCTGTCGAAGCAACCGTACTCCGTCCCTACGAACACGCCCAATGGTGTGGTTGGGACGGCGACCGCTGGCAGTTGCAAGAGCTTACCGGCGACCATTTCGTCTGGACACAGAAAGGACGCCACGGCTACGACGACGGACAATGGGTTCGCCTGCACGAGCATAAATGGAATTATGATATGAACCAGATCAATGGAGGTTGGGTCGGTCCGTACCAAGGTATCCAACAGATCAATTCACTCCTTCGCGACTTCAACGTTCTGGACTTCCAGGCCATGGGGATCACGGATGAAGAGAAAAACAACTACATCGGCGAATTACGTACTTTGCGTGCCTGGTTCTATATCTTCCTGATCGACTTCTACCGGAATGTGCCTATCTTCACAGAAAAGGATGCACCGGACGAACTGCTCGCTCAGGCTACACCCGAAGAAGTATTCAGCTATATCGAGAGCGAACTGAAAGATGTATTGCCTCAACTGAAAAAAGAGAATATCGTCGGTCGTTTCACCCAGGCTCCAGCTGCGGCATTACTGGCCCGTATCTATTTCAATTCGCAGGTGTGGCTCAATGTCGACCGTTCGGCAGACTGTAAAACATTCTGCGAAGATATCATTGCCGGTAAATACGGGGAATATCATATCAACCAGAACGATTACCGCGATCCGTTCCGCTCCGGCATCAAAGGATACAGGTCACCTGAATTGTTGTTCGAATTCCCCCACAAACGCAATGTGTACCAGTTCGGCGGTTTCCATGATTCTTTCCTGCATTACACTTCCGGCCAGGCTTTGGGTAATCCCGACGGTGGCAACAATGGTATTCACATGACACCTTCACGGGATTTCGATGGCAACGTGTATAGTTTCGCCAGCCAACTGGGAACCCCGTATGAAAAGTATGCAGACTGCGATTACCGTAAACAACCGTTCCAGATCACCAGTGCCAACGGCGATTACGAAGGTTTCTTTATGATCGGAACCCAGTATAAGTTCGACTATACAAAAGGATATGGCTACACGAACGAAACAGTAAAAGGAACGGAAGAACACAAAGGTGAACCGTTGATCTACGTAGATCAGGTCGGCCGTTTCTCCGAAGGTCTCAGCACGGCTAAAGAAAAAGGTTCGCGCGTAACGACAGGAGAAGAAAATTCAGGCGTACGTTTCAATAAGTTCCCTTATTTGCAGGAAGGCGACGGACTATATATGTGCCAATCCGCACCGGAGATCCGTCTAACAGAAATCTATTATATGCTGGCAGAGATCAATTACAGAAGCGGCAACAAAGCTAAGGCTGCCGAACTGCTCGATTTTACCCGTGTCAGAAACTATCCGGCAGACGAATGGGGTAAATACAGCTATGTACAAAATCCGGCCTTGCTGACCGACCAGGAGTTTGTCGACGAATGGGGACGCGAGTTTATCGGCGAACGCCGCCGCCGTTCGGACCTGATCCGTTGGGGACGTTTCGGTAATGCCTGGTGGGATAAAGATGTCGATCCGTCGGATAAAGAATACACGATCTTCCCGATCCCCAAACGTCAGCTGGATGCCAATCCGTTGTTAAAGCAAACAACTAAAGGTTGGTAATCACCCGATGAAACTACTATGAATAAGTGGCTGCATTAACTAACAATTTCGCACTTAATAATAATATTTCCAGGCTGCTTATTCATAGAAAAAAGGTTGCAATGCTCAGAACATTGCAACCTTTACTTTTATAAAGATATATCTCTCTTTCTTATTTCTTGTTTTCTTCAATCCACTTGCGTGCATTTACGAAACCTTCAATCCACGGAGTTACTTCGTCACCTTTACGGTCAGCAGGATAATAACCGCACTGCCAAGGGAACAAAGCACGTTCCAGGTGAGGCATCATAGCCATATGGCGTCCGTCATGCGAGCAAACACCGGCAACCGACCAGGGCGAACCGTTCGGGTTGGCAGGATAACCTCGTAGTTATATTTAAGTGCGATATGATATTCCTTCTCTTCGTACGGGAACCAGAATTTTCCTTCTCCATGCGTGATCCAGATACCCAGCTTCTGACCGCTCATCGGACCGAACATGACTGAATGATTCTTCGGTATTTCCACAGAGATAAAGTTTGACTCCAGTTTGTGAGAGTCGTTATGCAACATCTTATGTTTCTTTTCGTGTTCCGGATAAACCACACCCAGTTCAGCCATCAGCTGGCAACCGTTACAGATACCCAGACTCAACGTATCAGGACGTGCATAAAAGTTATCCAATGCTTTCTTAGCCTTTTCGTTATACAAGAAACCACCGGCCCATCCCTTGGCTGAACCTAAAACGTCGGAGTTGGAGAAACCACCACAGAACACGATCATATTCACATCTTCCAATGTTTCGCGTCCCGAAGCCAGGTCGGTCATGTGAACGTCTTTCACATCGAAACCGGCCAGATACAAAGCGTAAGAAGTCTCACGTTCACACTGGCAACCCTTTTCACGGATAACGGCAGCACGGATTCCGCTCTTTCCTTTACGATCAGGAGTCAGGCCATAATCGGCGAGCTTACCAGTAAAGTTCTTGTTGTATTTGAATTCCAACGGCTGCATCTTATAGTTTTCAAAACGGTTTCCGGCACATACGCTACCGCTCTGCTTAATATCCAGTTTATAAGAAGACTCGTACCATACATCACGCATATAATCGATACCGAAATGATACTGAACACCTTCTTTTTCCACCAGGATATGACGTTCGTCGGTCGGTTTGGCAATGACTGCACAACCAACACCGGCTTCTTCCATCAACTTCTCGAAAGCCTTCTTGTCTTTCACCTGTACCAGGATACCCGGATTTTCAGCGAACAGGATCTTCACAATGTCTGTTTCAGACAGCTTATCCAGATTGACTTCCAGACCGCCTTCTACGTTTGCGAAACACATTTCAAGCAAGGTAGTGATCATACCGCCGGCAGAAATATCGTGTCCGGCAAGGATCAGGCCCTTTTCGATGGCATCCTGAACTGCATTGAAAGCATCAGCAAAATATTCGCTATCCTTCACGGTCGGCACTTCATCACCCAGCTTGTTCAAAGTCTGTGCAAATGCGGAACCGCCCAGCTTCATCGTATCGAACGAGAAGTCTATATAATATATGTAAGAGTTCTTTTCGTGAGCCAATACCGGAGAAACGATCTTACGGACATCGCTTACCTCAGCACCGGCAGAAATAATTACCGTACCCGGAGCGATCACCTTATCATCGCCATATTTCTGTGTCATCGACAAAGAGTCTTTACCTGTCGGGATATTGATACCCAGTTCGCAAGCAAAATCGGAAGCGGCCTGAACAGCGGTATACAGACGAGCATCTTCCCCTTCGTTGCGGCACGGCCACATCCAGTTGGCACTCAAAGAAACGCCTGTCAGCTTATCTGCCAACGGAGCAAAAACGATATTCGTCAACGATTCGGCAATAGCCATAACAGAACCGGCAGCCGGATCAATCATTGCCACCTGCGGAGCATGACCGATAGAAGTAGCGATACCAGCTTTTCCACGGTAATCCAATGCTACGGCACCCAGGTCACTCAACGGCAACTGTAATTCACCCTGACACTGCTGACGAGCGATCTTACCTGTTACGGAACGGTCCACTTTATTGGTCAACCAGTCCTTACATGCCACAGCTTCCAGCTGAAGCACGTTTTCCAGATAATGATGCAGTTCCGATTCTTTGTAAACGACCGGAGCATATGTTTCTTCCACCGTATGATCCTTCATGATCGTTCTGGGCGGTTTACCGAACATATATTCCAGCTTGATATCGATAGGCTTCACACCGTCAGCCTGCTCGAATACAAATTTCATATCGTTAGTCGTTTCACCAACCACATACATCGGAGAACGTTCACGGTCGGCAATACGTCTTACGCAGGCCACATCTTCTTCTTTCATCAGCAAGCCCATACGTTCCTGGCTTTCGTTACCAACTATTTCTTTAGCAGAAAGCGTCGGGTCACCGACAGGCAACTGGCTCATATCGATATGTCCACCTGTAGCTTCCACCAATTCCGACAGACAGTTCAGGTGACCGCCTGCACCATGGTCATGGATAGAAACAACCGGGTTATTATCCGATTCGGCAATAGCACGAATCACATTCGATACACGTTTCTGCATTTCAGGATTAGCACGCTGCACGGCATTCAGTTCGATACCGCTGGTATACTGCCCTGTGTTTACAGAGGAAACAGCACCACCGCCCATACCGATACGATAGTTGTCGCCACCCAGCAACACCACCTTTTCACCCGGTTGAGGATCACCCTTTAACGCATCACGCATATTAGCGTAACCGACACCACCGGCCAACATGATTACCTTATCGTAAGCATATTTCTTATTGTTTTCTTCATGCTCGAAAGTCAGCACCGAACCGCAGATCAGCGGCTGACCGAACTTGTTTCCAAAATCGGAAGCACCGTTTGATGCCTTGATCAGAATCTGTTCCGGCGTCTGATACAACCAGGGACGCGGATCAAGTACCTTTTCCCATTCACGGGCACCTTCCGTACGCGGATAAGCAGTCATGTAAACGGCTGTACCGGCAATAGGCAAAGAAGCCTTACCTCCACCCAGACGGTCACGAATCTCACCTCCTGATCCGGTTGCTGCCCCGTTGAACGGTTCAACCGTTGTCGGGAAGTTGTGTGTTTCAGCTTTCAGCGAGATAACCGATTTGATTTCTTTTACCTCATAAAAGTCAGGTTTGTCGCCGCTTGCCGGAGCAAACTGTTCGATCATCGGACCTTCATTGAAAGCCACATTATCTTTATAAGCAGAAACCAGCTTGTTCGGGTTTTCTGCCGAAGTTTTCTTAATCAGATTGAAAAGAGAACTTTCTTTCTCTTCTCCGTCGATAACGAATGTACCGCCGAAGATTTTATGACGGCAGTGTTCCGAGTTTACCTGTGCAAAACCGTACACTTCGCTGTCGGTCAGCTTACGTTCCAGCTTCTGGCTTACTTCATTGAGGTAGGAAACCTCTTCGTCGCTCAAAGCCAATCCTTCTTTTTTGTTGTAAGCTGCAATATCCTCGATATAAACAATCGGATCCGGTTGTTTACTGATTGTGAAGATATCCTGGTTCAGGCCGTTGTAGATGCGTTGCAACATCGGGTCATGATCAGCCTCACCGGAAGAAACTGGGAAGTATTCTTCGATACGTGAGATACCGCTCAAGCCCATGTTCTGAGTGATTTCCACAGCATTGGTACTCCACGGGGTAATCATTTCCCGGCGCGGACCAACATACCATCCATCCAATGTTTCGGATTGGAGTGGAGCGGCTTCACTAAACAACCAAACGAGCTTTTGAACATCTTCAGGAGAGAAAGCATGTGCCGCCTCAACAGCCAGCACCGTCTTTGTTGGAGATTGAAAGAATAGAATCATATCGTCGATTTATTAAGATATTCCAATAACAGACTGCAAAGATAGTAAATATGTAGCAGATAAGAATATCCATCTTTACATTTTAGATTTAAAGTCCTTCTTTCAGAATCTTTTTCAGAGGCTGGAAAAAGCGTTGTAACGGAACAATACCTGCCCTATCCAACTTTCGCCGGATCCCATAACCAGCAAATAACCGACTTTTCTCAGTCCCAGATAATTTTAAAATTGACTACTTTTCTATTAATCAATTACATTTATATATAATAACGAGAGGATTACTATCTTCGTTCATATCACGATAGACAGCTGGAGCTTGTTCATTAAAATAGTTCAAATCTTTCAAATCTTGAATTTCTCCTCCTGATAAAGTCTGAACATATATATTCTCTTTCGCATAATGGTATAATGGCCAAATAGGAACTCCATTATCAATATCATTTTTAACACTTAAAACTCTTGTTATTTTTGGTGCATAACTATTTGTTTGTTTTCTACTTTTATTATACCGCAAAACGGTACCGCCTCTATCACTTGCATATCTCAAATATAAACAAGAGTCTGTTTCAAAAAAGCCTTCTCTATTAATAAATATATAATTCAGATTATTCCCATCAAGAGAATTTGTATACTCTTTAGAAGAGTAAGCCAATTGATAAATTTCTCCTCTGATAGGATTTTTTAAATCCAAATAATAAGCAGGAACAATTGTATCTCGCATTGCCCTATAAAGGATATTAATACCCCCGATTTTGTATAACACACTGTTTTTATGAGAAAAAAAGAACACACGTCCTAATCTGCAATTTTCAAGATCGCATTGTTTTACATACGATTTTCTTGAATAATACTTTTTTCCCAAAATATCAAACATACCAGAAACATAATTCAAGGAATCAGTCAAAGGAATTATAGATTCCCTAAAAGTAAAAAAGACTTCATCACTTAAAGGTAACATGACTCTTATTTTATCGAACGGATATTCCAAGTTTCCTAAAAACTTTCCTTCAAAAGAAAAAACGGCTATACTATGTTTTCTTCTAAACTGCATTACATAGACCTTCTCTCTATATTCATCTACAAATATATGATGTGGATTAACTTGTTCAGGACCTTCACCAACCCTGGCGATTACTTTAATAAAATTACCTTTCCGGTCATATTTCATTATTCCGCCATCATGAGAGAGCATTAAAAACATATAATCCTTTGTAAAAGCTATATCTATTATCTTTCCGATTATTTTTTTATTGTCAATACGAACATATTCTATACTCTTAAATTCATTCTTTATCGATATATCATCATTATTATGCTGTGTATCACGAACTTTCACCACATCAGTTACGGTTGCCAGTTCTGCCGGATCCTCTATTATCATTTCCATACCTCTTTTATTCCCTTGTTCATGGCAGGATAATAACGCAATAACTAATATGTATATCCATCTATTCGTCATAAGGCTTTTGTAATTTATATATCGATTAAGATAGATTTGGTTCACGCAAAGCGTAACGATCAGCTATGTCACCAGACCTAATTTTAGTTCTCCATAAACACCACTACCGGATTGTCATCCGGTGAAATCGATTTCAGGAAATTGAGATTCGGATTGGAAGATATTCCATTTTTATCTATATTATCGCAAATATCAGGAGCATACAAAAGCCCCATACAAGTTCCATCATCACAAATCGTAGATATCCAAACAGGCATAAACCCGTTGATATCATCAATCGGACCATTTTCACATAAATAGTAAGAACTTTCTCCTGCTTGTTTATTATAAACACATAGTTGCCCTACTCCATTCATATGATAACGAAAAGCTATATTTACATCATTTTCATATATAAAATAAGGTGATATCGCTTCCTTATGTCTGTCATAACGCTCTTTATAAGGCACAGAACGAGATGTTATATTTAAAATATATTCTGCCTTCAACTGATTTTTACTAACTTGATAAACCGTATCTATAAACATTTCTTTAAAATAAAGATTACCTTTATATCTATACGTAAGCCCATCACCCGAATCAATAATATACATTTTTGTTTCTACAAAATGATGGTTAGGAAACTCTTTTTTTACATTTCCGTTATGATCAAATAAAACTATTCTTTTCTTCTCCCGTCCACTTCTATTCGCAAAAAAAGCACAAAAAGTCGTTAAGTCCAATGGTACTACAAATTGAGGAGAGACACCTGTCGACAACGGGACTTTCATTTTACCTATATATTTACCATCCAGCCCATACTTAACCCGAATTCCTTCAACACCCTGAAAATAAAGAAGTCCATCATACGGATTATAGAAATTCTCATAAAATGAATATACAGCTTCCGGATCATCGCCTTTATGCCCTATTCTCCGTATAAATTTTCCATCTTTAGCACTAAACAAACAACAGCTATCGTAATCCCAGGCTAGTATATAATCTTGTATCTTCTGCACATGGATATAAGAAAGTAAACAATCATCTGTTGTTTCCAGAGGAACATACCTTACTTTACGGAACAATTTACTCATTTGCACAGTCTGTTTAGGAGTGTGGACCGGTAAATCAATCTTTGGTATTTTTTCATTACTAAATGAACAAAGTACCACAACTGTCAACAAAAAGAGTTTCACGTATTTCATAATTAATCAAGATTTAAGCGACAGAAACGTGTAGTTTCAAAGTTTCGAAGGCAATTTACTGAAAAGATTTCACATAACAATTGTCATTCTATCAAATATCAAAAAAATAATTCCAATCACATATGAATTTACTGCCTTTGCATTAAACAACTTATTGCTTATTTTACTATATTGGCTCCTATTCAAATCAGCGGCCGATAATTGTCAGCTGTTTGGTTGATAATTATGAACCAATCGGCCGATAATTATGAACCATACGGCCGAAGGTTATCAACCATTGATTTCCCGGCATACTAATTCTAATTAGTACGTATAGTAATCAGAAAGACATTGGTAAGAAATCAATTCTGGTTCAACAAGAAACAAATCAGCCCGGATATCAGTCCGGTTTCTGTCAGGTGGGTACGGATATCGGATAAGGCTTTGGTTATATGCTTTTCTACCGCTTTCTCACTGATATTCAGGCGAAGTGCGATTTCTTTGTTCTTCAGATTTTCCTCGCGGCTCAACAGAAAAACTCTTTTACGCTGTTCGGGAAGCGTACCGACAAAAGAGGTTATCTCCTCTTCTATCTCTTTCAGTAGCAGATTGTCATGCTGGTTATACGACAGTATCTCCCGGTCGATCAGTTCATCCAGCATATCGGCATGATCTACGCGTCGCTGAACCGACACGGAATTAAGGTAGTTAATCGATCTGTTATAGGTAGCCCGATACAGGTAAGGTTTTATCGGTTCCTCAAAATCAATTTTATCCCGGTTGATCCAAAGAGCCATAAACACATCCTGTACAATATCTTCACCCACCGACCAGTCGTTCACATACCGGTAAGAGTACGTGACCAAAGAGCGAAAATAATCCTCAAAAAGCCTCTGAAATAAAATAAACTCACCCAATCTACTACCCCTTTCGTTAAACTTATTATCACTGATGGTTATCATTACTGTATCTCCGGTTCCCAAAAATATTTGCGTAAAAATAATCTTTTTTTTCTCATTGAGGTAGGGTTAATCGGTTTTGTTTTGTGATATGTATAGAAGAGTAACTGAATAATTACCGAAAGGGATACAAAACAAGGATGAACGACATCATATTAAAATATTTACAGAGAACAGCCGGCAAGGAGGAAAAAGAACGTCTTCTCGCCTGGTTGCGGGAAAGTGAAGCGAATAAAAAGACATTCATCGACTTACGGGATATCTGGCTGGTATCCGGAAAGACTCCGGTTCATGCGCCGGATTACACAAAAAACGCTTTCCGGATATTTGAAGAGAGCGTCCGCCGTAACGAACAAAACAGCCGTTTGCCCAAACGTTCTATACGTCCGTTTTTACGTATTGCAGCCTCCGTTGCCATTCTCCTGATTTGTTCGATCGGAGGATATTATATAGGTAGAAACACTCCGGATATCGTTTACATAGAGAAAGAAGCTGTCATTATGAACCAGGCCATCATGGGCAAGGGAAGCAAAGGTTCCGTTACACTGCCCGACGGAAGCGTCGCTTGGCTGAATACGAACAGTAAGCTGACTTATCCGGAAAAGTTTCCGACAAATACAGAAAAGTCAAACTGGAAGGAGAAGGTTATTTCGAAGTAAAGAAGAACGAACAGGCACCGTTTTTCGTCGAGACCAATCAAATGACAGTCAATGTACTGGGCACAAGCTTCGACGTAAAGGATTACTCGGATAAAATGAACAGCGAAACCACCCTGATCACCGGAAAGGTTGAAATACAGCTACCGAATAATCCGAACAGCATTCTGTTGAAACCCAACCAACGGATTATCCTGGATAAAGAGACCGGCGTCCATGAAATAAGACAGGTCGATGCCTCGGAATATATATTATGGATCAACGAAAAGCTGGTATGCAACAATGAAAAACTGTCCGTCATCTTACACAAGATAAAACTATGGTACGGCATGGAACTCGTCTGCCAGCCGGGAACTCCCGTCGACCAGCGCCTGTCGCTAACGATCCGGAAAGAGTCGCCCGACGAAATATTCAAGTTGCTGGAAATGATCGCACCAATCCGTTATTCGATCAAAGATGATGTTATCTATGTGAAACCTAAATAATACCTTAGTTTTGGCAGATAGAATTTCGATAAGATAAAAAAGATAGATTTGTAATATGTCAAACCATTGAAAGAAAGGAAGACAAAGAGTGAACCAGTAAAAAAATGGAATAAGATTC
>NZ_QSDP01000087.1:0-27608 GCF_003463685.1 Parabacteroides sp. AM58-2XD | reverse complement strand
AGACCTCTTATAAGATCTCACGAATCATAGTCAAGAGACTTTGGTTTGCAAAATCTTCACGTAAAAAATCCAGTCGTTAAGGTTCTATTTTCATAGTTAAGACTTTTCTATCTGCAAGATTACCTTTATTCCCCAATTACACAACTTTTTTGAAATATTTTAATGATTTATGCCACAAAACATATTTTAATAGAAATTTTGGTGCGGTTGCCTGATATTAAATAGAGAAAGCATGCAGATAATAAATTAAGAAGTATATTTGCAACTTCGAAAATTATTCAATAAAAAATAAATGGATCAAACAAAAGAATTAGTAAACACAATTGTTGAAGGCCTACAAGAGAAAAAAGGCAAAAATATTGTAACCGTAGATTTAACCCAACTATCCGGAGCCGTATGCCAATATATGGTCATATGCGAAGGGAACACTCCTACTCAGGTATCAGCACTTTCTGATTCCGTGTGGGATTTCGCGCGCAAAAAAGCGGGCGAGAAACCTTTGTCTATCGATGGCAACCAGAGTGCCCAATGGATAGGGATGGATTATGGCACGGTTCTTGTACACATATTCTTGCCGGAGCAACGCGAGTTTTATAATCTGGAGACCCTGTGGTCTGACTCTAAAGTCACCCAGATCCCGAATCTCGATTAAGCCGGATTAATATTATCGAATTCAAAGTATGGAAAATAAAAACGACATGTTTAATAAAGTGCCGAAGAACAATAAGCCTAAAATGTTCAAGTTTAACCTGTATTGGATGTACGGGCTAATTTTTATGATGCTTATTGCTCTGTATCTGACGAACGATTCCTCGGCATCGAAAGAATTGGGATGGACCGAATTCCAGAAACTGGCCCAGGATAATGTCTTTGACAAAATGGCTGTCTACAACAAGAAAAATCTGGTGGAGGCCACTGTCAAGAGCGGTAAGAAAGCATTAGTCTTTAAAAGTGACAGCACGACTTTGGGCACAAACCCAAAAGTATATGTCAAAATACCGTCAGCAGACAAATTTTCCGATTTTTACGACAAAGCGGTGACAGAGAATCATATTGATACTCAAGTACGATATGAAGAAGGCGATGATGCCATATGGAATTTTCTGGTTTCCTTCGGGCCGATCATCCTGATCATTGTTGTATGGATCTTCCTGATGAGAAGAATGTCAGGCGGTGCAGGCGGTGGTCCCGGCGGGGTATTCAGTGTCGGCAAGGCAAAAGCACAACTCTTTGATAAAGATAACGACCGGAAAGTGACATTTAAAGATGTGGCAGGTTTGTCAGAAGCCAAGCAAGAGGTGGAAGAAATCGTCGCATTCCTCAAAAATCCGGAAAAATATACCGAATTGGGTGGTAAAATACCTAAGGGCGCTTTATTGGTCGGTCCTCCGGGAACAGGTAAGACATTGCTTGCTAAGGCGGTAGCCGGTGAAGCGGATGTTCCTTTCTTCTCACTGTCAGGTTCCGATTTTGTCGAAATGTTTGTCGGTGTAGGTGCGTCACGTGTCCGTGATCTGTTCCGCCAGGCCAAAGAGAAGTCTCCATGTATCGTGTTCATCGATGAGATAGATGCCGTAGGTCGTGCCCGTGGTAAAAATGCAAACATGAACAGTAACGACGAACGCGAAAATACGTTGAACCAGTTGCTGACAGAGATGGACGGTTTCGGCTCAAACAGCGGTGTGATCATCCTGGCAGCTACCAACCGTGCTGATATTCTGGATAAGGCGCTGCTCCGCGCAGGACGTTTTGACCGTCAGATCAGCGTGGAACTGCCGGACTTAAACGAACGTAAAGAGATATTCGGCGTACATCTGCGTCCGATCAAGATAGATGAAAGTGTTGATGCAGAGTTCATGGCTCGCCAGACTCCGGGATTCTCTGGAGCCGATATCGCCAATGTTTGTAATGAAGCAGCATTGATAGCTGCCCGTGGCGGTAAAAAGTTCGTTCAGAAAGATGATTTCATGAACGCGGTCGACCGTATTGTCGGTGGTTTGGAAAAACGGACTATGATAACAACCGCGGACGAACGTAAGAGCATTGCTTACCACGAAGCAGGCCATGCCACATTAAGCTGGTTCCTTGAACATGCCAACCCGTTGGTAAAGGTGACTATCGTACCGAGAGGTAAAGCATTGGGAGCAGCCTGGTATATGCCGGAAGAACGCCAGATCACCACCCGCGAACAAATGCTCGACGAGATGTGCGCAACGCTGGGCGGACGTGCAGCAGATGAATTTTTCCTCGGTAAAATAACGACCGGAGCATCCAATGACCTGGAACGGGTAACCAAGCAGGCTTATGCCATGGTTGTCTACTTCGGTATGAGTGAAAAACTTCCTAACCTGAATTATTACGATTCGAGCGGTCAGGACTGGGGATTCACCAAGCCGTATAGCGAGGAGACTTCCCGCATGATCGACCAGGAAGTACAAAGGATCATTACCGAACAATACGAACGCGCTAAAAAAATCCTGTCCGACCACGCAGAAGGACATAACAAACTGGCGCAAGTCTTGCTCGAACGCGAAGTGATCTATACGGAAGATGTTGAGCATATCTTCGGCAAACGGGCCTGGATCTCACGCTCACAGGAAATTCTGGATTTGCAGGAAAAGGCAAACAACGACAAGCAAGTTGCCGCCGAAGAAACAAAAACGGATGAAACAACTCCCCAATCAAGCGACTACAAAGTTCGGGCTGTACCGGCAGGTACCAATGAGACTGACAATCTTGCCTGACAAACATATGTGGGATAAATAAAAAGAGACCGGACAGTTCTTTCGTAAAGATACTGTCCGGTCTCTCTGTTTATATTTAGATTTATTCTTTATCTTTGCACGAAAAATAAATCAACAAACGAACAAAACAACATACGGTTTTGAAAAATCTGATAAAACGGGCACTTACCGGTATAATCTTCGTTGCAGTGCTGGTTGGAGCAATTTGCTACCACCCGATCTCTTTTCTTGTTCTTTTCAGTCTGATCACCGGATTGACATTATGGGAGTTTTATGGTTTGGTAAAGCATTATGAGGATGCCTCCATAAAACGGGTTGTCTCTTCGCTGGGAGGCGTTTATTTATTTGCCGCCACCTTCGCTTACACAAATCAACTGACAGACGACATCGTTTTCCTGCCTTATCTCCTATTCCTTATATATACATTAGTTGCCGAGTTATATTATAAAGCACCGAACCCGATCAACAACTGGGCATTCACTCTTTTCGCACAGGTGTATTGTGCCGGGACATTTTCGATGCTGAACTTTATCGCAGCCATACCTGACACCCCGGGTAAAGTAGTTTATTCCCCGTTATTCGTTATGGCGATCTTCATTTTCATCTGGCTGAACGATACCGGCGCTTATCTGGTCGGTTCCATGATCGGAAAAAGAAAGCTGTTTGAACGTATCTCGCCTAAAAAATCGTGGGAAGGTTTCTTCGGAGGTTTAGCCGTAGTCCTGGGCGCTTCGCAGGCTCTGGCATGGTATGCACCGGAAGTAAGCTGGTATAACTGGCTGGGATTGTCGGCTACCGTTGTCTTATTCGGAACCTGGGGTGATCTGATCGAATCGTTGCTGAAACGTACATTGGGAGTAAAAGATTCCGGCAATGTGCTGCCCGGCCATGGAGGAATGCTTGACCGGTTCGACAGCTTGATGCTGGCAGCTCCTGCCGCCTACATTTATATAGAACTGTTTATTCGAAATTAAACGTCAGCGAAACCATACGGGAGGTAGCTTTCGACAATGCATTCGGATATTTGATCAGGTCCTTATCGGTCAGGTCGCTACGATCTTTCTGTAACAGGTCGACCAGTCCGAAACTGAACTTCAACTCCGGACAGAGTTTAAAGAACGGCAGATAAATATCACATCCTATACCGAACTCCAGACCGAAGTCTGCCGCCTTCAATAAAACGGGCATCCCTTTCTTACGTCCAAGGTCCATCGCTCCGTATACGCCACCGATCAGATAAGGACGGTAGTTATTCAGGCGGAGGGCCGAAAATTTCACGCTCAAAGGAAAACTCAGAATAGTGGAACGGACGGAAGTTGTGAACTCCTCACCCGTGGCCTGTTCCCGGAAGACAAACTTCTTATCCCCGAAATGGACTGTAGGTATGAAACGTAGGTTAAAATAAGGATTCAAATACATATCACCGATCACACCGACACTAAAACCGGGCGAATAAGTCGGGATTTCGGCAAACCATGTTTCACCGTCAGTCGTAACACCTGTATTTGTCAACAACAAATCCTGCGCATGCAATCCGACATGGAATCCCAGATGAAACCATTTCAAATCGGCATACGGCTGATTCTTCACCTTCTCTTTCTGCGCCATCACACCCGGGACGGCAAGGCTGCATATCAATAATAGAAATAATAGACGTCTCAACTCTCAATCAATTTTGAATTATAACGAAAAAGATTAGAACTTATTGCAGAAATACAAATAAAACTCTATTTTTGCACCAACTAATAGTTATCAATTTAAACGTTTAAGAAAATGGCTTATTTAATTAGTGAAGATTGTATTGCTTGCGGTACTTGTATTGACGAGTGTCCGGTAGGAGCTATCTCAGAAGGTGATATCTATCATATCGACCCTGAAATGTGTACTGATTGTGGTACTTGCGCTGACGCATGTCCTACTGAAGCAATTCATCCGGTTGCATAAACCGCAGTAAAAATAGGCAACCTTTACAACAGGATACCTATAAAAAGATAACGAGCTGTTTCTTCTTTATAAAGAAAAACAGCTCGTTATTATTTTCCCCCCTTTTAAAAATCGATGTCCAGCTTTATCTCGTCTGAACCATCGTCTGTCTTTATCCCAGCATCCGGGGCTTGTGCTTGTAGATCTTCAGAGTTACGCTGCTTGATGTAATTAATCACATCATTCATTCCCTCCATAAACTTGTCAAAATCTTCCTTATAAAGGAAAATCTTATGCTTCTCAAAAGAGATCTGCGTTCCGTTTTTAGGCTGCACCTTTTTACTTTCGGTCACCGCCAGGAACAAATCGTCCTTCAAGTTCTTCTTTACGTCCAGATAATAGATCCTCTTACCTGCTTTTATGGCCTTAGAGTACAGAATCTCTTTATCGCCACCTTCAACCTGTATTTTCTTCACCGACTCATCCATATAGCCAACATTTGTTAAACACCCACCCAATATTCATAACTTGCTTCAAATATGTGCATTTTTTTTTAAACAACAACTATTTTAACGCATCAAAATATCTCATTTTACGTTTGAAAGTGTAAAATAACGCCTAACACCTATAAAATTAAATAAACCGGGGCCCTTTTATCAAAAGAATGACTACCTTTGCAACCTAATTTATAATAAAGTAGTTCCTTCAAACGATGATCAACAGAATTTTAATCCGCATTAAAGTTTTACAGATAGTTTATTCATTCTATCAAAACGGAAACAATGACCTCAAAGTAGCGGAAAATGAATTGCTTTTCAGCTTACGGAAGTCGTACGACTTATATCACTACTTCCTCCTTCTAATTATCGAAGTCACCAACTTACAGCAACGGACACTTGACGCCAAAAAAGCAAGTACATGCCGACCCATGCCGAGTTGAACCCCAACACCCGTCTGGTTAACAATCGTTTCACCGCCCAGGTTGCCGAAAACGAAGCACTCCAGAAATATGTGGCGGAACAGGGATTATCGTGGGTAAACGATGAAGAGTTCATCAAGAATGTGCTGGATCTGATCCTGGCTTCCGACCTGTACAACGAGTATCTGGATAATGAGAACGACTCTTACGAGACTGACAAAGAATTCTGGCGTGCCGTATTCAAAAAGTTAATCTGTGGTAACGAAATGATCGAAGAGTACCTGGAGGACAAAAGCATTTATTGGAACGACGACATCGAAATCGTTGAAACATTCACGCTGAAGACAATCAAACAGTTCGAAGAAAAAAACAAAGGAAAACAGAAATTGCTTCCTATGTTCAAGGATCTGGAAGACCAGTCTTTCGCTATCAAACTGTTCCGTCAGTCATTACTGAAAGGTGCCGAATATCGGGAGCGTATCAACAAACATATGAAGAACTGGGAAACAGAACGTATCGCCAATATGGACCTGATCATCATGCAGGTTGCACTGGCTGAAATCATGACATTCCCTTCTATTCCCATCAATGTCACTTTCAACGAATACATCGACACGGCTAAATATTACAGCACACCCAAAAGCGGCGTGTTCATCAATGGAATCCTGGATTCTATTGTATCCGAGTTAAAAAAAGAAAAGGTATTGCTTAAAGATTAATTATTATACTTACATTTGTAGCTAGTCAATAGGTACAAATTTATAAATGAATATAGTTAGTTATGAGCTTAGTTAGTATTTTACTTCAGGCTGCCGGAGGCCAGTCACAGTGGTCAGGCATCCTTATGATGGTGGTTATCGTTGCGATCTTCTATTTCTTCATGATCCGTCCGCAACAGAAAAAGCAGAAAGAGATACAGAAATCTCGTGAAGCATTGAAAACGGGTGACAAAGTGATCACAGCCGGAGGTATCTACGGAAAGATCAAAGAGATCGGAGATACTTATATGCTGATAGAAATTTCAGACGGAGTACGCATCCGTGTAGATAAAACTTCTATCTTTGCTTCTTCAGAAGACGCACAGCAAAAATAAGAAATAACAAAATATGCCGCAGCTTGATATTAATCAATCATTCAAGTCTGCCCGGATGAAGATTAATGCTTTTCTGCGTCGTCAGAGATGGAAGGAAGCATTAATCTTTTTCTTTTTCGTACTACTGTCATTAGGTTTCTGGTTATTGCAAAGCCTTCAGCAGGAATATGAAATAGAAATCAGCATCCCGGTCAGATACAAGAATATTCCACCGGATATCTCTTTTACCGAAACTCCCCCTCAGGAGATCATTGCCAAGGTAAAGGATAAAGGAAGCGTTCTGCTGAATTATTCCTTCGGGAGATCGTTTGCCCCGATCGAAACGAATATGAAAAATCAGGCTGAGAAAAGCGGATCATTATCTATTACCAAAAAAACGATCCAAAGCGACATACAGAAACAGTTGCTTGCCACGACCTCGCTGGTCGGTTTCGAGCCCCAGTCTATTGAAGCGGCATACAGTAAACGGATAAAGAAAGATATTCCGGTCGTATTCGACGGAACTATCCAGACAAATCCCGGCTTCCATGTGTCGGGTAACATCCTGATCTCGCCATCGACAGTCAGTGTATATGCCAGCGACATCGTACTGGATACGCTAAACCAGGCAAAAACCGTCTTCACCGAAATAAAGAAAGGGACGAAAACGATTACACGGACCGTACAACTGCAAAAGATCAGTGAAGCGACGTATGATCCGACAAGCGTTACCATAACGATCCCTATTGAAGAGTTTACAGAAAAGACATTGGAGATACCTGTCATCTGTACAGGCCTTCCTCCACATTATACATTGCGTACTTTTCCTTCCATTGCAAAGGTAACATGCAGCGTTCCGTTATCCCGTTTCAAGGACTTGTCGGAAGATGCATTTGAAATAAAGTTTTCTTTCAAAGATCTGGAACAAAACGTCTCCGGCACCTTACCTATCCAACTGACAAAGAAACCTGATTGGGTTAGTTCGGCTACGCTTGTCCCGGACAAAATTGAATTTATCCTGGAACAGAACAATCTGCATGATTAAAATAGGAATAACCGGCGGGATCGGAAGCGGCAAATCGGTTGTCGCTTCGTTATTGAATTTATACGGAGTACCGGTCTATGTCGCCGATACGGAAAGTAAACTGCTGACCGACACGTCTCCTGTCATTAAAGAAAAACTCACCGCATTATTGGGAGAAGACCTCTACACGGAAAAAGGGTTGAACAAGAAGCTGCTCGCATCACATATATTCGGTAATCCGGAATATCTCCGGCTGGTAAATGCGATCATACACCCCGAAGTGAACCGTCATTTTTCAGCATGGACAAAAAGTCAGGCATCCGATATATGTGCCATCGAATCGGCTATACTCTTCGAATCGGGTTTCAACGAAGTGGTAGACAAGAGTCTGATGGTATATGCGCCCATGCAGCTCCGTATCGAACGGGCGGTAGTGAGAGATAATACCCCGCGGGAAGAAATCGTACGCCGCATCAACAACCAGTTGCCGGACGAGGTAAAAAGAGACCGGTCCGATTATGTTATCTACAACGACGATAAGCAGGCATTACTTCCTCAGGTTGAGAAATTTCTGGCGTCTTTATGAAACAGATTTGTAAAATAAGTCTCCCAAACTTCGGTAAAATCGTATAGTTATACTACATTTGCAGCTTTAAAGTTTAACACTATTAGAAAACGAAGTATTATGTTGAAGACTATTTTGTCTATTTCGGGAAAACCGGGATTATTTAAATTGGTTTCCCACGGAAAGAACATGCTGATTGTCGAATCGCTGACAGATAAGAAAAGAGTACCTGCGTACGCAAAAGATAAAGTAATCTCGCTGGGTGATATTGCTATCTATACAACCGAGACAGAAGTTCCTTTGCACGAAGTACTTACCAGCGTAAAAAATAAAGAAAACGGAGCCAAAGTCACAGTACCTTCCGACACAAAAGAATTGCGTACTTATTTTGCTGAAGTTTTACCTGATTTTGACCGCGAAAGAGTATATCCCAGCGATATCAAAAAATTATTGACATGGTATAACATCCTGATCGGAGCCGAAATTACAGATTTCACTCCGGAAGAAGAACCTGCCACTGAAGAAGCCGAAGCTAAAGAAGATACAAACGCAGAAGCAAAAGCTGAATAGGAAACAATCAGTCATAAAAAAACCGGTGCACCCTTATTGGATGCACCGGTTTTTGTCTTTTTGTAAATAAGGTTGACTCTTTAAAGAATCAACAATGAAAAAGAAGAATTATTATCAAGAGAGAGAGCATCATCTGATGTGTCATGAGATTTATCGCCTCGTGTAGTAGAAGGCCTGGAAGTCGCCGCGATAGTAGAAAAACTGGGTATAAGTCGTTCTCGAGTTTACCGTGCATTAACTATCTTTGAGGTTGATAACCCCCAAAAAGCAGCAATGATGAAGAAACAAAGCAAAGAGGTAACAGAGGAAGATTACAAAAAGTTACTGGGTGAGATCGCCTCTCTCAAGAAGGATTTAGCTCAGGAACGCCTTCGGGCTGACTTTTACGAAGAAATGGTGGCCTTTGGCAAAGAAGTTTATGGTATCGACCTAAAAAAAGCTGGCACCAAGTAGCATCCAGGCTTCACACCAGGGACAAGAGGCTTTACGGCATTGTCCCTATGTGTCGTCTGCTTGGTGTAAGTAAACAAGCCTACTATAAACATGTGGATAAATTAATGTTCAAATTAGCCAGGGAATCCTTTGTGATTGAATTTATTAAAGAAGTACGTCAGAAAGCTCCCGGCATTGGTGGCAATAAGCTTTGGTTGATGTACCGTCGCAGGTTCGGAGAAGAACACAGCGTTGGCTACAATCGTTTCTATGACATCATAGAACGATATGGCTTGAAAGTACGTAAGCGCAGGCGGCGTATTGCAACAACGGACTCCAACCACGACCTTCCGCTTTATCCGAATCTGGTTAAAGAGTTGATACCCAGTCGCCCTTGCCAGGTGATAGTTAGCGACATAACCTATATACCTCTTTGGGTAAACCCTGTTACGGGTGAATATACATTCTGTTACCTTTCGCTGGTGACGGATTATTATACGAAAGAAATCGTAGGATATAGCGTAGGGGAGACATTAGAAACGATATATCCTCAGGAGGCCCTGGAAATGGCCATCAGACATTATGCCGGCAAAGACCTCTCAGAGTTAATCCATCACTCCGATCGTGGTGTACAATATGCCAGCTATGCTTATACGGGCCGTTTGAAAGATTGCCAAATACGCATAAGCATGACAGAGAGTGGAAATCCCAAGGATAATGCGGTAGCCGAGCGTGTGAACAATACCATAAAGAATGAACTGCTTAAAGGAATGGTATTCTATCGGATCCGGAAAGTAAAGGCAGCCGTTAAAGTTGCTGTGGAGTTTTACAATCACGAACGCCCTCACTGGAGCCTGGACGGAATGACACCTTCCGAGGCCGCCGAAGGTGAAGGAGAGCTGAAGAAAAGATGGATAAGTTACCGTAAGAGAGCTATTAAAAGGCTGAAAGAGATGGGGATGACAGGATAGATCTTCCATTAAGTAAGGACTGATTATAACCTAAGACTCTTTGGAGGCTTCGCGCCTCCAGCCGTATGGCAAACCTCCGCGGTGTTTTTTCATTACCCGTTTGGGGTGAATAGAGATTTTGATTATTTTTGCGAAAAACTGGCAGGTAGAGTTAACCTGTTTCATAAATAAGCAAGAAATAAGTCAACCGTTATTATTATTAAGTTTAAACCGAGTCAACCTTTTATATATATAAGACTGAAAGTAGTCAACTAAAAACGTTAACATACATTTTTATCCTTTATATCTTATTCTGAAAAGTGTTTCATAGTAATGAAACAAATGTTTCTATAGGGTGAAACAACTGTTTCATTACTATGGAACAAACAACTTCTTTAGGAGACAAAAGACAGATTGTATCAGAACAACGGATTGTCTACTTTCTCTTTCAGTAAAGCCAAGTCGATCACCTGACGGATATCTTCCACATAATGGAAAGTCAATCCTTTCACATAATCAGCTTTGATCTCTTCTATATCTTTCTGGTTTTCCTTACACAGGATCAATTCCTTGATACCTGCCCGTTTAGCTGCCAGAATCTTTTCCTTGATACCTCCTACCGGAAGCACTTTTCCGCGCAATGTTATTTCGCCGGTCATCGCCAGATTCTTTCTCACCTTACGCTGGGTGAAAGCAGAGACAAGCGAAGTGACCATAGTCACACCGGCGCTGGGCCCGTCTTTCGGTATAGCTCCTTCGGGGACATGGATATGTACATTCCAGTTTTCAAACAACTCTTCATTGATACCAAACAAAGAGGCATGCGCATGAATATACTCGAGTGCCAACATGGCAGATTCCTTCATCACATCTCCCAGATTTCCTGTCAAAGTTAACTTCGAACCTTTGCCACGGCTCAGGCTGGACTCAACGAAAAGAATCTCTCCGCCTACCGCTGTCCACGCCAACCCGGTAACAACACCGGCATAATCATTTCCCTGATATTTATCACGGCTGTATTCAACCGCTCCCAGATACTCGTGAAGATCCTCCGGTTTGATCTGTGCCGGGATTGCTTCGTCGGAAGCAACTTTACGTGCCAGCTTACGCATGATCTTGGCAATCTTCTTGTCCAGCTCACGCACACCGCTTTCACGGGTATATGATTCGATAATTATCTGCAATGTCTTTTTGGGAAGTTTTACCTTGCCTTTGCTGAGACCATGTGCCTCCAGTTGCTTCGGCACCAGATGACGGGCGGCAATCTCCACTTTTTCTTCCAGAATATATCCACTCACTTCGATCAGTTCCATACGGTCCAGCAAAGGCTGTGAGATCGTATTCAGATTGTTTGCCGTAGCGATAAACATAACTTTGCTCAGGTCATAGTCGATATCCAGATAGTTGTCGTGGAAAGTCGAGTTCTGTTCCGGATCCAGTACTTCCAACAGTGCGGAAGCCGGATCACCCTTGAAGTCATTCGTTACTTTATCTATCTCATCCAGGATAAATACAGGGTTTGAACTTCCGGCCTTCTGGATATTCTGGATAATACGGCCGCTCATTGCACCGATATATGTTCGGCGATGGCCACGAATCTCCGCTTCATCATGCAATCCGCCTAACGAGATACGCACATACTTGCGGTGCAGCGCTTCAGCGATAGATTTACCCAATGAAGTTTTACCCACTCCCGGAGGTCCGTACAGGCAGATGATAGGCGACTTCATATCACCTTTTAGCTTCAATACAGCCAAATGTTCAATGATACGTTCCTTCACCTTTTCCAGCCCGTAATGGTCGCGGTCAAGCACTTTCTGGGCATGTGTCAGATTGAAATTATCTTTGCTGTATTCATTCCAGGGCAGGTTAATAATAGTCTGCACATATTGAGTCTGGATAGAGAAATCGGGCGATTGCGGATGCAGACGCTCCAGCTTACGAACTTCTTTCTCAAATATCTCAGCAACAGAAGCCGGCCATTTCTTCTTAAAGGCCCTATCCCGTAACTCCCGTATTTCAAGTTCATTTATATTTCCACCCAGCTCTTCCTGAATAGTCTTGATCTGCTGTTGCAGAAAATATTCCCTTTGTTGCTGATTGATATCCTCATGTGTCTTCATCTGGATAGAGGCTTTCAATTCTACCAGCTGATATTCACGGTTCAGGATAAACAGCAAGCGGTATGCGCGGTCCTTCATGGCACCGATCAGCAGCAGTTCCTGTTTCTCTTCTGCTCCGCTGGGGATATTGCTACAGGAGAAATTGACCAGATAAAGAACATTCTTATTATTCTTTATGGAAAATATCAGATCGCGGGGCGGTTCGCTCAACGAACCCAGCATTTTAATTGTCAGATCCTTGATCGTTGAGATAAGCGCTTCAAACTCACGGTCGGTCTTATCCGGCATCTTATCTTCCAGCAGGGATATCTTTCCTTTCAGATAGGGTTCCGTTTCTTCCAGGGCATCCAGGGAAAAACGCTTCTTACCTTGCAGAATCACCGTTGTCGTACCGTCCGGCATTTCCAACACACGCACAATATCAGCGATCACACCGGTAGTATACAGGTCATCAAAACCCGGATCCTCCGTATTCATCTCTTTCTGGCAGACAACGCCTATCAGTGTTTTCTTCTGGACTGCTTCTTTTATCAGACGCATAGACTTAGGCCGGCCGACAATGACCGGCATGGCAACACCCGGAAAAAGAACCATATTCCTCAATGGAAGAATAGGAACGACTTTTCCTACTTTATCTATACCTTCTGTAAAATCCTCATCCACATCACACTCTGTCAGGATGGGCATTACAATCCCAATATTATCATCCAAATCGTCATACGACTCATCGGCAAACCTCTTCATTCTTTCTTTCATCATATTTCTTCCCTATCAATTGTGTAGATTGATACAATAAACGTGCCAAAGTTACAGCTTTTCAGGCAATTCTAGCTACTTTTGCACCTTACATTATAAAAATATGTATGGCAAATCCTTATTTTCAATTCAAAAAGTTCACCATCCGGCATGACAAATGCGCGATGAAGGTCGGAACAGACGCTGTATTGCTGGGAGCATGGGCGGATACGGCCTCATGCAAAAACATATTAGATATAGGAACCGGGACCGGCATCATCGCTTTGATGCTCGCCCAACGGAGCTGTGCGGACATCGATGCGATCGACATTGACAAGGATGCCTGTATCCAGGCGGAAGAAAATGTAGCAGCTTCACCTTTTGCCGGCAGAATAAAGGTCATCCCTGCTTCCTGTGCGGATTTCGCCCGCTCAACGACACTGAAAAAATATGACCTGATCGTTTCCAATCCGCCTTACTTTATCAATTCACTGAAATGTCCGGATAATAAACGTTCGGTTGCACGCCATACGGACAGCCTGCCTCTATCCGAACTGGTCGAAAACGCACGGGCATTACTCTCTTCGGCCGGACGTATAGCATTGGTATTACCTTATGAGCAACTGGAGGAAGTCAGGGAGACCGCTCAAAAGAATTCCCTGTATATTTGCCGGCAAACGGACGTGATCCCCATTCCGGGAGCACACCCCAAACGGTTACTGGTCGAATTGTCTCCTGCAAGTACAGACACAAAAAACCGGAATACACTTACCATCGAGGAAGCCCGGCATCAGTATACCCCGGAGTATATTGCTCTGACCAAAGATTTTTACCTGAAAATGTAAGGTAATTTCTTATCGAAGAAGCGGGTTACTTCACCGAACAAATTATGGACTTCCTCGGTAAAGGAAACGACTTCCGGCGTAACCACATGCAATGATTGCGGCATGATCGAAATATCGATCCGGCTGTCGGCCATAACCGGCTCACCGTCCAGATGCATAACACCCGGATTCTGGCGAATGATCGTAACCTGCTGCGCCTTCATCGTTTTGATCTTACTGTTCCGGTCTATCTGCTTCGTAAATAACTGGATTGCCAGCGGCGCTATGTCCAGTGGCGTAAAAGGAGACAGAATGGTCAGGTCCATCCGTCCGTCCTGTATATTGGCATGCGGAGCTATGAAAGCGTTATTCCCGTACTGGGAAGCATTGGCACATGCCACCAGGAAGGCTTTTTCCTTGATCGTCTGGTTGTCCACCAACAGTTCATACGGCTCCGGTTTATAACTCAGATACTCTGCTACCGTATTTTTTATATAGGTAAGAGAACCGCGCCTTTTTTCCTCGGCAAACTTCTGGCTTACTGCCGCATCGAACCCCACCCCGCAGGTGCAAAAGAAAACACGGTCGTTAGCTTTGCAGCAGTCGATTGTTGAAACATGCCCCTTTATGATCAGGTCCAACGCCCGTTTAGCATCCATCGGTATATGAAGCTCGCGGGCCAGTCCGTTGCCAGACCCCTTCGGGACAATCCCCAAAACGGCATCCGAATGAACCATAGCACGGGCTATTTCATTCACCGTACCGTCACCACCAACTGCTATAATGCAATTAGCCCCCTCATCGATCGCTTTCCGGGTCAACTCGCTGGCATGTCCCGGATATTCCGTAAAAGAAATTTCCAACGGACATCCTCCTTTCTCGCACATCCGCTCGATCATCTTAGGGATCTTTCTCTTCGATCCCACCCCGGAAATAGGATTTATTATAGCCTGTACCTTTATTTTTTTCCCGTCCATCCTAACTGTTTATAAAGATTGAAGCGACAAAAATAATGCTTTTATAAAACTTTTAAAGCATTAAGGCTACTATAAGTTATTTTTTTACTACTTTTGCGGCTGGATTTGCCGAAACATAGGTGAATATGTACACGACAAACCCTTAATTCTATATATGGAATTTTAATAAGCGAGAAAATCATTCTCTTCAATAATAATATGAAACTTTTACAAGAGAAACTAGCAAAGTACGATGCTCCTCAAAAAGCTATGGCAGCAGGGATCTATCCTTACTTCAGAATGATCGAAAGTGATCAGGATACTGAAGTGATGATCAGCGGTAAAAAAGTCCTGATGTTTGGCTCAAATGCTTATTTAGGATTGACTAATCACCCTAAAGTAAAAGAGGCAGCAATTGAAGCGATCAAAAAGTACGGTACGGGATGTGCCGGTTCACGTTTCCTGAATGGTACGCTTGACATCCATGTCCAATTGGAGAAGCGTCTGGCCGAGTTCGTAGGAAAAGAAGACGCAATCGTGTATTCAACAGGTTTCCAGGTGAATCTGGGAGTAGTATCCTGCCTGACAGGGCGTGAAGATTATATCTTATGGGACGAACTGGACCATGCCTCCATTATCGAGGCCATCGCTTGTCTTTTTCAACCAAACTTAAATACAAGCATAACGATATGGATTCGCTGGAGAAACAACTCCAGAAATGCGAACCCGACAAAGTGAAACTGATCGTTATCGACGGTGTATTCAGTATGGAAGGAGACATAGCCAAACTTCCGGAAATCGTTGCCTTGGCAAAGAAATACAATGCCAGCATCATGGTTGACGAAGCACACGGTTTGGGAGTTCTCGGAGATCACGGACGCGGAACCTGTAACCATTTCGGTGTTACTGACGACGTCGACCTGATTATGGGTACTTTCAGTAAATCATTAGCTTCCATCGGTGGGTTTATCGCTTCAGATAAAGACACCATCAACTACCTCCGTCACAATTCACGCTCTTACATTTTCAGTGCAAGCAACACTCCGGCAGCTACCGCAGCAGCTGGTGCGGCACTTGATATTATGCTGAGCGAACCGGAACGTATCGAGCATCTGTGGAAACTGACTCACTATGCCTTGGACGGCTTCCGCAACATGGGTTGCGAAATCGGACATACGGCTACTCCGATCATTCCTTTGTTCATCCGCGACAACGACCTGACATTCCTGATCGTTAAGGAACTGTTCGAAGCAGGCATCTTCGTAAACCCGGTAGTTTCGCCGGCTGTCGCTCCGGAAGATACGCTGATCCGTTTCTCCCTGATGGCAACTCATACGAAAGAGCAGTTGGATTATGCGCTTGAAGCTATTCACAAAGTATTTAAAAGTCACGGCTTAGTAGACTAAACTGTTACTATATTTATAATAAAAGGCTCCCAAACGGTAGAAATACAGGCTTGGGGGCCTTTCACTTTTTTCCTGTTCTTGTTTTTTTACTATCCCTTGCTCATTCTCTGAGAATATTTGACTATTTTTGCGTAATTGTACGTACCATACACATTATAAAACATATATATTACCGGAAAATGGATTTCAAACTAAATAAAGGAAGCTGCTGCATGGGGAAAAAAGGATGCAGCAAAATACAAAATACAAAACTGAATACCTACGATTGGCTCTGCGACGTACCTGATGCGGAAAATGCAACCGATTATGTAGAAGTACAATTCAAAAATACCCGGAAAGGTTATTTCCTGAACAGCTCCAAAATACCTCTCGAAAAAGGAGATATGGTCGCTGTCGAAGCCAGTCCCGGACATGATATAGGAACGGTAACCCTCACCGGAAAACTTGTTCTTCTTCAAATGAAAAAGAACAATATACGTACCGGAGAAGGATACGAACCTAAAAAAGTGTACCGCAAGGCAAAGCCCACCGATATCGAGAAATACGAAGAGGCGAAAGCGAAAGAGCATGCAACCATGATCCGTTCAC
This sequence comes from Parabacteroides sp. AM58-2XD, assembly GCF_003463685.1. NCBI lineage: Bacteria > Pseudomonadati > Bacteroidota > Bacteroidia > Bacteroidales > Tannerellaceae > Parabacteroides > Parabacteroides sp. AM58-2XD. The sequence continues at coordinate 10,777 of NZ_QSDP01000087.1, read as the reverse complement.
GCCAGATCGCAGCAGACCTGGGGCTGAACATGAAGATCGGTGACGTAGAATACCAGGGGGATGGCAACAAGGCTATTTTCTACTACATCGCAGACGAACGTGTCGACTTCCGCCAGCTGATCAAAGTCCTGGCCGAAGCATTCCGCGTACGTATCGAGATGAAGCAGATCGGAGCCCGCCAGGAAGCTGGGCGTATCGGAGGTATCGGACCTTGCGGACGCGAACTTTGCTGCTCCAGCTGGATGACCAGCTTCGTTTCGGTGGCTACCGGTGCCGCCCGTTACCAGGATATTTCCATGAACCCGCAGAAACTCGCCGGACAATGTGCAAAACTGAAATGTTGTATCAATTACGAAGTGGACGCTTATGTGGAAGCTCAGAAACGCCTGCCCTCGAGGGAGATTGTACTTGAAACGAAAGATAACAACTACTACCATTTCAAGACAGACATCTTCAAACGCGAGATAACTTATTCTACCGACAAATCATTTGCCGCGAACCTGATAACGATAACAGCCGAACGTGCATTCGACGTGATCAATATGAATAAGAAAGGAAGCAAACCGGTCACACTGGAAGCCGACACCAAACCTCAGCCGCCTAAACGCGATGCTCAGGACATTCTCGGCCAGGACAGCGTTACCCGTTTCGACTCGGTCAAGAAAAAGAAGAAAAAACGTCCGGCAGGAAACAACGGAGGCAATAACGGCAATGGTGGCGGAAACAATGCGAACACTTCTGCCGGTGGCGAAGGCGGAAACAACAGGCCGGTAAACAACAAACAGGCCGGTAACAGACCCGTTAACAACGACAGGCAGCAGCCGGGCAATAACGACAGACAGCCGGGCAACGATAACAACAACAGGCCTTCCGGCAACAACAACGGTAGCAAAGGTGGTAACGCTAATAATAACGGTAACAACAACCGTAACAACAATAACCGGAATAACAGAAACAGACAAAAACCTAAAGGCAATAATGACAAGCAAGCGAATAATGACAAACCTCAGCAGCAAGCTAAACCGGGCAACAAACCGGAAAATAAGCCCGAAGCTTAAAGGATTCATTGTCGTTCTCTTCATATCCTTATGCTTCTCCTGCGATCAACAGGCCTTGTACGATCAGTACCAGGCCATTGATAATACAATGTGGGGGAAGGATAAGGAATATTATTTCTCTTTTCATATAGACGACATTTCCGTTCCCTACAACCTTACATTCGAGGTTCGTAATAATAATATGTATCCTTACCAGAACCTCTGGCTTTTCTGCAATGAAGAGCAGCCAATCGGTCCTTTGAAACGGGATACGATAGAATGTGTGCTGGCTGATGAGTTCGGAAAATGGCACGGGCATGGCATATCCCTGTTCCAATCCAGCTTTCCGATACGGACCAACTATAAATTCGAACACCCGGGAATGTACACGTTCAGTTTCCGCCAGGGAATGCGCGACAGTACATTGAGAGGAATCCAGGAAATCGGGTTCCGAGTAGAAAAGACTAATTGATCATCGCTCTCTCCGGGAAGCATCCAGGCGCAGGAAGATAAACAACAATATTGTAAATCCCAGCAAAGAAGAGCCTCCATAGCTGAAGAAAGGCAAGGGAATGCCGATTACGGGCGTTATTCCGGTTACCATTCCCACATTTATCGCCAGGTGAAAGAAAAAGATGGAGGCTACGCTATAGCCATACACCCGGGCAAAAGTTGTATTCTGCCGCTCGGAAAGAATGACCAGCCGGATGATAAATATCCCGAACAAGATCAGCACCACAGAGGACCCGACAAAACCGTGCTCCTCTCCTACGGTACAGAAAATAAAGTCCGTTTCCTGTTCCGGCACATATTTCAGTTTTGTTTGCGTCCCGTTTAGGAAACCTTTCCCGGTCAGTCCGCCCGACCCGATAGCGATCTTCGACTGGTTCACGTTGTAACCGGCACCGCTCGGATCATCTTCCAATCCCAACGAAACTTTGATACGGATCTGCTGATGGGGTTCCAGTATCTCATCGAACACATAATCCACCGAATACATGAAGGCCATCGATCCCAAAGCAAAGGCGGCGATCAGTGCATAATGCCAGACCCAGTTACGCATAGAAAGATATACCAGGTAAACGACAGCCAGTCCGACCAACCCCATCGAAACCCAGGCAAAGTTTACGGGAACAAACAAGGACGTAATATAAGCAGCCAAATATACGATAGCCGTTCCTCCAAGCATAACCTGCAATGCCATCCTGTCCCTGCGAACTGTCGCCACAAGAAAAAAGGAGATAACCAGTATCATGGAGGAAACAATCAACTCTCCCATATCCGTCGCACCTACTACTACATCCGAAAATTTCATCGTAGTTACAAAAAACGCCACCGCACAAACACCGGCCAGCAAAATATATCCGGACATCCCCTCCCTGTACAACATCAGAAAAAAAGCAAAATAAACCAAAGCCGAGCCAGTCTCCTTTTGCAGAATAATACAGATCATCGGCAGGAAAATCAACAGAAGCGTTATAGAGAAGTTCTTGACAGTAGTCAGCTGAAATCCATAGGAATTCATAAACTTGGCCACTGCCAGAGCTGTAGCAAACTTCGCAAACTCAGCAGGTTGTATACGAAAAGAACCCAGCTGCAACCAAGAATGGGACCCCTTTATATTGGGAGCAAAAAAGATGGTCGCTATCAGCAGAACGATAATTCCCGCATAGATCAGGTAAGCAAAGACATCAAAGAAATCGCTTTCCAACATCAGTATGACAAAAATAACCACCATCGAAACGCCCACCCACATCAGCTGCGACCCCGGACGCCCATTTATGTCAAATAAACTCATGCTGTCAAACTCAAAGCTGGCACCACAAATCGTAAACCAACCGGCCACTATCATCAACAAATAAAAGATGATGGTAAACCAGTCAATCGTTTTCCATATTTCAGTCTTTCTATACCCCACTATTTCCCGTAAATAAATAAACATGATCTTCGGTAACAACCGAATTCACCATTTTTTCTTCCAATGCCTTATCCTCAGATGCAATCTCACCTTTCAGATACAACTCCATCATCAACTTTCCGATAGGCACTCCGAACGCTGCCCCGAAACCGCCATTCTGGACATATACGCAGATAGCGACTTTCGGATTTTTATAAGGAGCGAAACCGATAAAAGCGGAATGATCCTTTCCATGAGGATTTTCGGCCGTACCGGTTTTTCCGCATACTTCAATGCCCGGTATCGCCGCAGCCCAACAAGTCCCTCCCAGTACTGCATTACGCATACCTTCTGCCACTATTTCATAATATTTTGAATCCACCGTCGGATAACGTTTTTCTGTATAAAGCGAATCCAAAGGGGTATCCTGTATTTCTTTTACGACATGAGGAGTAATAAAATAGCCCCGGTTGGCGATCGTTGCCGCCAAGTTACAGATCTGCAACGGCGTGGCGGTTACTTCTCCCTGGCCGATCGCAATAGATATGACCGTTGTTGAAGTCCAGCGATGATAATAATTATCATAAAATTCACTGTTCGGAATAAAACCTCTCCGTTCACCAGGCAAATCGATTCCCAACTTATAACCGTATCCCATAGAAACCAGATGATTCTTCCAGACCTCAAAACCTTTCTGTATAGTCGGGTAACGACGGCGGCTATCCAGCATATCATGCAGTCCCCAGCAAAAATAAGAGTTACAGGAAGTTGCCAAAGCCGGAACCAGGCTCAAAGGAGACATATGCCCATGACAAGCGGGCTTTCTTTTCGATGAGAAAGTATATCCATGTGCACAAGTATACATGGTTTCGGGCGTTATCACCCCTTCCTGTAAAAAGATCAGTCCCTGTGTCGGTTTAAATGTAGAACCGGGAGGGTAATAACCGGTTATGGAACGGTCGATAAGCGGAGTCTGAGGATCTTCTTCCAGCATCTTATGGTTTTTCCCACGCTGGCGCCCGACCAATAAACTCGGATCATAATTAGGAGAAGAGACCATACAAAGAACTTCGCCCGTCTCCGGCTCGATCATCACGATACTCCCAACCTTATTCTTCATCAACTTTTCTCCATAAGCCTGCAAATTAATATCGATCGCAAGTTTTAGATTCTTACCGGAAACAGGAGCTATATCGCTGTTCCCGTCATCATATTTCCCTTTGATACGACCATGCACATCCCGCAAGAGAATCTCCACACCTTTCTCCCCGCGCAGTTCCTTTTCATAAGAACGTTCAACACCCGCGCGCCCAGAGTTATCGCCTTGTACATAATAATCGTCTTTTTCTATATCTTTCCGGTTCACCTCACCGATATTACCCAGTATATGTGCCGCATAAGGATATTCATATTGGCGGATCGTACGATTCTGGATATAAAAGCCCGGGAATTTATATAGTTTTTCCTGCAATACCCCGCACTCCTGAGCCGAAAGATGGTTCATAAACAGTTGTGGGACATACGACGAGTATCCCGGATTCAACCGCCGGTTCTTTATTTCAGCGATCCGTTTTTCAAACTGTTCTTTTGTAATACTCAGGATATTACAGAAATCCAACGTATCGAACGGCTGGATTTCGCGCATGATAAGCATCACATCGTAAGCCGGCTGGTTATAAACCAGCAGGTTGTCATTACGGTCATAAATCATTCCGCGTGAAGGCGGCAAAGTCTTTTTCAGGAACGCATTGCTGTCTGCCCATGCTTTATAATCGTTCTCAACCACCTGGAGGTAGAATAAACGGATGATAAAGACGAGAACCAGCAGAACCACAGCGCCTATTATCACATAGCGCCTGTTCTCAAGTGTATACTTCGTATTAGTCTCCACTCTTTTGTGTCTCTATATTGAATGCTTCTATTGTACAAATTAACAATGTAGTCGTTACCACACTCGCTCCGATACGGATGGCAAGGAATAACGGATCGAACAGCGTCAACGATTCGATCAGGAATAAAGTGACATGGTGGATCACCACAAATGAAAGCACATACCGGAAGAAGCCACCATAGCCAAAGGTCTTATAGGAAGGATAAATCCCCTCGGGCAAGTCCTTCCCCATAAAAAAGCGGATCAGCGGTTCACGGATAAATCCGGCCAGCGTACAGGCTGTCGCATGCATTCCGGGGGTATTTGAAAACATATCGATCACCAGGCCAATAAGGAAAGAGAAAAGAACGACCAAGTCGCGCGACGTACCCACCGGCATCTTTATAATAAAATAAAGATACAGGAACGGCGTTGCAATCCGCAGGAAATGGATATTATTCAGGATCAAAACCTGAATTAATACCAGTACAACGAAATAAACCAATCCCCGTAATAAATTAATCATTTCTTCTCGCCTCTTGTTCTACTCTTCTTTGTTCTGCCTGATTATAATTCTTGATGATACGGACATTGTTCAGTGCCTGAAAGTCCGTAGCCAATTCCACCTCCAGTGAGAAAAAGTTATCGTCATGCTGTTTTTCAAAATCTGCCACCGTACCGACAATCAGCCTGCCGGGAATACGCTCGAATACCCACTTGTCACGATCGTATCTCCCTTCTGGAACTCCACATGGCGCGGCAGTTTTTCCAGGTTGGCAAAACGGATATCGCGCCCTTTCCAGATCAAAGCTCCGAAATAAGTACTTCCCAACACTTTACAGCTCAACTGCGATTTCGGATTAAGCAGAGGTATGATCACAGAGAAATGATCGTTCACCGTCGAAACAATTCCTACAACTCCTCTTTCGGAAACAACTCCCATATCAGGTGCAATTCCGTCTTTACTTCCTTTGTTTACAGTAATATAATTTGAAAGATGGCTGACACTGTTATTCACCACTCCGGCCAGTATAAAACTATATGCAAACTGCTCGGTCGAATCAGGAGCAAACCCGGCAAAAGCAACCGTATCCGCCACCATCATATCCAGACGGTCCTGCAACTCCAGCAATTCCATCTCCAGTTGCCCGTTCCTTTCCAGCAATTCCTTGTTGATCTCATGCAAGTTCAAATACGATGTTACATAACCGGAAACGGACGCAATATGTCCTGTCAATACGTTTGCCGAACTGAAGATGATATTCCGCTGGTATGCATTATTACGATAAATCAGCATCAGCGAAACAATCTCAAGCAAAACGAACAGGAACCAATGCCTCTTTCTTACCAGGAAGTCCAGCAGTTTACGCATAAATAATAATGTGCCAATTTGATAATGTGCCAATATGCCAATTAATCAATACACCGACGAATGCGTCTTTTATTGGCACATTGCATATTGATTAACTGGCACATTATTTCCCTTATCGAATAAGGAAATTAAATTTATCTATATTCTTTAATGCAACGCCTGTACCTATTGCAACCGCATGCAACGGATCTTCTGCAATATGGAACGGGATGTTGATCTTATCCGTCAAACGTTTGTCAAGCCCGCGCATCAAAGCACCACCACCAGCCAGGTAGATACCGTTACGTACGATATCGGCATACAGTTCGGGAGGGGTCTGCTCGAGTGCACTCAGGATAGCCGCTTCCATCTTGGAGATCGATTTCTCCAGGCAATGTGCGATTTCCTGATAAGAAACGGGAACTTCCATCGGAAGAGCCGTCATCTGGTTCGGACCATGTACGATATAATCTTCAGGAGGATTATCCAGGAACGTCAGCGCTGAACCGACATTGATCTTGATCAGTTCGGCAGTACGTTCACCCACCTTCACATTGTGCTGGCGGCGCATATATTCCATAATATCAGCGTCAGGTCATCCCCTGCAATACGGATCGATTTATTGGAAACGATACCGCCCAGCGAGATAACAGCGATCTCGGTCGTACCACCGCCTATATCCACGATCATATTGCCTTCGGGTGCTTCTACGTCGATACCGATACCGATTGCAGCAGCCATAGGTTCATAAATCATGTAGACGTCGCGTCCGCCGGCATGCTCGGCAGAGTCGCGTACGGCACGGATCTCCACTTCAGTACTGCCCGAAGGAATACAAACCACGATACGCAGCGAAGGTGAGAACCAGCGGTGTTTCGGATTTATCATTTTAATCATGCCGCGTATCATTTGCTCGGCAGCAAAGAAGTCGGCAATCACGCCATCGCGGAGCGGACGGATCGTACGAATATTCTCGTGCGTCTTTCCATGCATCTGGCGTGCCTTTTCTCCGACCGCCAATACTTTGTCGGTACGCCGGTCGAGGGCAACTACCGATGGCTGATCCACTACGACCTTACCACCACTGATGATGATGGTATTCGCAGTGCCCAGGTCCATCGCTATTTCTTGTGTGAAAGAAAATAATCCCATTTTTTAATAAAGGTGTTTGTTTTTAGTGTTTGAAATGACGGACTCCCGTCTTAACCATAGCCAAGCCATGTTCGTTGCAATAATCAACAGACAGCTTGTCATTTACAGAACCACCCGGCTGAATAACAGCAGTAATACCTGCCTTATCAGCTATTTCAACACAGTCAGGGAAAGGGAAAAATGCATCAGAAGCCATAACGGCACCTTTCAAATCGAATTCGAAAGCGTTTGCCTTTTCAATGGCCTGTTTCAAAGAATCCACGCGAGATGTCTGACCGATACCACTTGCGCAAAGTTGTTTGTTCTTTACCAAAGTGATAGCGTTTGATTTACTGTGTTTCACCAGTTTATTAGCAAACAACAGGTCTTCTGTTTCCTGTGCGGAAGGTTGTTTGTCAGTCATCGGTTCCAGATCTGCGGCAGTCTGGATACTCAGGTCTTTTTCCTGCATCAATGCACCATTTAACAGTGAACGGAATTGCATCGGACACGTCTTTGCTTCCTTGCGGACCAGGATGATGCGGTTTTTCTTCTGCATCAACACTTCCAAAGCGTCTTTTGTATATTCCGGGGCGATGATTACTTCGAAGAAAATCTTGTTGATCTCTTCAGCTACTTCTTTATCGATTGCGCTGTTGGTAATCAAGATACCGCCGAATGCAGAAACCGGGTCTCCGGCCAGTGCCTCTTTCCATGCTTCAAGCACAGTCGGACGGGATGCGATACCACAGGCATTATTGTGTTTCAGGATAGCGAATGTCAGTTCGTCGAACTCGTTGATCAGGCTAACGGCAGCATCAATATCCAACAGGTTGTTGTAGGAGATCTCTTTACCGTGAATCTGGTCGAACATATCGTTGAACTTGCCATAGTATTTAGCAGCCTGGTGAGGATTTTCACCATAACGCAGGTGCATCGGCTGGTCTACGGCAGCACGGAAATGCGAACCCTCGCCTCCGTCGAAATAATTGAAAATAGCAGAGTCATAGCCGGATGAAACAGCAAATGCTTCTTTAGCGAACCATTTACGGTCTTCCAAGGAAGTTTCTGCACCCTTTTCATTCAACACCTGCATCAACGGCTGATACTGTGCTTTGGATGCTACGATCACTACATCTTTAAAGTTTTTTGCAGCGGCACGGATCAATGAGATACCGCCTATATCTATCTTTTCGATAATTGCCTGTTCTTCTGCGCCTGAAGCTACTGTTTCTTCAAACGGATAGAGGTCTACAATCACCAGGTCGATTTCAGGAATTTCGTATTCTGCAATCTGCGCTTTATCGCCTTCGTTATCTCTGCGGTTGAGGATACCTCCAAAAACTTTCGGGTGAAGAGTCTTAACACGTCCTCCCAAGATAGAAGGATAACCGGTCAAGTCTTCCACTGCATCGCAAGGGATGTTTAATGATTCAATAAATGTCTGAGTTCCACCTGTTGACACGAAGGTTACACCTTCGCTATGAAGTTTCTTTAATATTTCATCCAGTCCCTCTTTATGGTATACAGAGACTAATGCACGCTTAATACGTTTTGTTGCAGCCATCTTTGTTCGGTTTATTTTAATGTTTTAGAGCACAAAAGTAGATAAATATTTTCAATAAGCACATAGGATAAGTAAATTTCTTTCCATAACAAAAACGGGGATTTTTCATGCTATCCTGTTGATAGTGAAAAGTCCCCGCCATAAATAACGGAACGAACGCGATCCGTGTTAACGTTTATTCATTGCTCTCAACAAATTCTTACCAACCTTAAACCTGACGCTGGTACGGGGGAGCGATCGGACAACTCTCTCCGGTACGGGGTTACGGCCTGCACGAAAACTCTGTTTCCAGGGACGGAAAGTGCCGAAGCCTTGCAGGACAATATCGTTCCCGTCACTCAGCCCCTCCTCCATCACCTCCATCAGCATCTCCACCATCTGCCGCGCAGCGACCTCCGTACACCCGGTCCGGGATGCCATTGTTTTTATTAAGTCTGTTTTATTCATAATTATTAAGTTGTTTCTGTTATTACCACATCATTGCCACTATGGCGCCGGAGCCGTATCTTTTGTCTGGCTGATATGCAACGTGTCGCGGGCGGTGACGTTCGTTTTGTTGCGGATCAGGAGCAAGGCGCGGCGGGTGCCTTCGACGGTCTGTTCTCCGACGGTGACTGTGTAGGTGCGCTTGTAGCCGGTCGAGGCTTTTGTGACTACTACAGGGTCGGATGATGAGACGGACAGCCAATCCAGATAATGTTCATCGGCGGCGGCATCTTCCGCATCATCCGGTTCGGGAGCCAGAGCATAATCCGTGTCGAACGGGTTCACCGCATCGAAGGTGAAGGTGGCGTCTGCCGGATCGACTGCGATACCATTATTCAGATCCGGTTCGAAGCCGGTAGCGAAGTTCCCCAGTTCCGGCACCACCTTCTGCGTCGGTTTCACGTTCACCGTGTCGACGGCATTCCAGCCCGTCACCTGGATATTGAAGGAGATATCCGACAGGTCAGGAGCCGGATTGATACGAATCAGGTAGCGGTGGTTGCGTTCAATGATGACCGGCTGTTTGTCCTTATTGATAAAAAGAATCACACGGCTGAACGGCGAATTGCGGAACTTGCCTTTGATCTCGACCGAAGTGGCAGAGGCGGCATCCGTACCATCATTCTCATAGACATAAAGTTCATGCCAGAGCCGTTGCTCCATCACACCGGCATCCAGCGTGGCATCCGTCTGAATCGTATTGCCGTTCACGTCCGTTGTTCCGTCGGCTATAGTACCTATAAGTTTTATCCCCTATAAAAGATGACTGCCGGGAGGTAAGGAGAATCGAGTGGGGGTATGTCAAAACTAAGACACATCTCCTTTTTTATCTTAAAATAGTCGTTCCTCTTTTTTTTGTCTATGCGACTATTTTTTCAGTAATTAGGTAATAAGGCTTAATATTCGTCGTATGTTGAGTCACACGTGGTCTGATAAAGATAAATATAGTGTGTGTACTCCTTCTCTTTCCTGCTTTTAGTAGTTTTGTACACATCCTTTTGATATTAAAAGCTATAGCAAAGAAGGCTAAGTCCATTGTAACCTTGTCTTCTCCCACATGCCGGAACCTTCTATATGCCATGTTGTGTTTCATTTGTCCAAAAACTGCTTCCGGTTCTATACATCGCCTTCCCCTATGCCTGATGCCTTCTTCCGAGAGTGACCTTTCCCGTGCCTGCCGTTTGTATTGGTTTAACCGGTGGTTGACTTCTATAATACGGTTCCCCCGGGCTTTAAAGCAACTGCCACGTAAAGGACACCCTTCACATCTTTGTGCTTTATACCGGGCACTTTCGGTGACGTATCCGCTAGCTGTTTTGTCACGTCTGATTCCTATACGGTTCATGTGCTGCCCCATAGGACAAACGTAATAATCCTCCTCCGCATTGTAATGGAGACTCTCCGTATGGAATGGATTGGGAGTATAACGGGGACGCTG
>NZ_QSDP01000086.1:0-28199 GCF_003463685.1 Parabacteroides sp. AM58-2XD | reverse complement strand
TGACCTCAAAGGTATGATTTCAAATCGTCGCGCCTAAAAAGTAGTATCTAATAGACTATATTTCAATTATTTCAAAGAACTATTTATCCACTTTTACGGGACAGTAATGCTCAATAATGAAAATTATTCCGTCTATTCCGCTTTTATCTTTTGACGATAAGAGTCGCTGATAATATAATGTATTGATATTGCGCTCCAATTGGCGAACGCTCCATGACTGCTGGGTAGCTTCTTTTAGGTAGAAGCAATGTGCATTAGCATCATTCACCCTCATTATCAACCCATTGTAACTCCATGTCAATTTGCTACACATTATGTAGCAAATCTTTGGGTTGATAGATAAGGTAGAACTGTCTGAAGTTCCGCAAATTGCCATACGAGAATCCGAGAGTTGAAAACAAACACATTCTAATTGTACCAAGTTAGTTTCTAAATTATATCCCCTGAAAGCAGAAACTGACAAAACAGTGTAACTTACTGATTAAGTGATGCAATATACACTATATCACACTTCCTTGCCAAGTAGCAAAAAAGCAGAATATTGTGGTATTACGAAGACTTTCTGTTGCGAATCCGCTACCTGTTTAGTAGCAGGTTTCAAACAAAAAACTCCGCTTCTATAATATATAGGTCGTTTGAAGCAAAGTTTTAGTTAGTTACGCATTAGTAAATTCACTGTTTACTTATAATTATCCAAAAATATATCTTATATTTGGACTATAATAGACGTTGAGATGCAAAATAATCAGATAAAGAGGTACTAAACGAAAAGGGCATCAAGTAGACGTGGTTAGCAGAAAAACTCGGTAAGAACTTTAAACGCTTGCAACCGCAGCCAACTATCCCTACCAATGCTTCATAAGATAGCTGAGATTTTGCAGGTTGATATGAAAGAGCTAATTAAATAAATACAAAATAATGGAAGTTAATATTATTAAAACAGAAGGAAAGCCTCTGGAGAAACTTATCGAAACAGTGAGTTCTGCTATTGGGACATTGTATAAACCAACTCAAATAAGAAAAGAAGCGAAAGCGAATGCGGAAGCTTTAATAATACAAAAAGAAGCTGAAGCAAAAGGTATGATAATAATTGCCGATGCCGACGATGAAATTATTGAAAGAACAAAAAAACGCATAGCATTACAAGAAATAAATAGACAAATGAACATTGAAGATGTAGCGGATAGATCTATTAAATATTTATCAAAAAATGTTTCAGATACTCCTATTGATTTTGATTGGAAAAATAGATTCTTTAATAAAGTTCAGGATATTAATAGTGATGAGTTAAAAGAAATCTGGGCGAAAATATTGGGAAACGAGGTTTCTAATCCTGGTAATGTGAGTATTAGAGCATTAGAGTTATTGAGTAATTTGGATAAAAAAGAGGCTGAGCTTTTTGAAAAATTAGCATCGATGTCTGTTTTTAATCATTCAGTCCTAAAGGTAAACAATGAAAACTCATATGACCAATTTGGTATAACATTTTCAGATATGCTTGTTTTGGAAGCTGCGGGGTTGATTCATTCAAATGCATCATTAAATATTACATACCCAACTATTCCGCCTTTTAATATAGCTATAATACAGTTTGGAAATAAGATAATAAGTGTAAAAAAGGAAGGTGAAAATAAGATTGTATTTAATCAAACTAGCCTTACTCACGCAGCGGGAGAACTTATCAATATACTTAAATTCGAGCATAACTATAATTATTTATCATACTTTATTGAAGAGAAAAGTAAACAAGGATATGTTTTCCAATATATTAATCAATAAAAACGATTAGTAGGAGAGACTAATAAAGTTAGGTTTTATAAAGCATACTATTAAAATAGAGTTTATACTATAAGTAATGGAAAAAGAATATTATTCATGGTGTCTAGAGTTTCACAGTTGGTGAAAAATACAAGACTACTACGAAAGGTTCGGCTTGAATGCTATTATAGAGCTTGATGAAGAATGGTACGATGGCATTCCTCCTAAAATAAAAGAGCTAATAGACTGGTATAAAAAAGAATAAGTCATGACGAAAGAAATAGCGACAATAAACGATAGTGAGTACGCTCAAATACTGCAACGAGCTGTTGCAGAAATTCAGACTGCTCGCGCCACTATTGCCCGACAGGTAAACATGACTGTAAACTCTGCATATTGGAATATAGGTAAGTTGCTCTTTGAAAAAAATTTAGAAGGTGGATATGGTAGTGGTGTAGTTAATAGATTGTCTATTGACCTAAAAGAACAGTTTCCAGATATGGGGTTGTCGCCTCGTAATTTATGGTACATGAAACGGTATTATGAGCTTTATTATCAAGCTGATATAAAACTGCAACGCAGCGTTGCAGTTTTGCCTTGGGGGCATAAATATTACTTATAGATAAAGAACTCACGTTGGAGCAAATATTTTTTTATTCTCAAGAAGCAGTTCAAAAAGGATGGAAAAAAGATTTGTTGCTCAATGCCATAAAGATGAATACCTATGCCAACAGGCAAACGCAAATCAAAAGTAATAACTTTGATATTGCACTGCCCGAAGCGCAAGCAGATTATGCCAATGAGGTATTCAGGAGTTCTTATAATTTAGGGTTTCTTGGAATAGCAGAGCCCATCAAAGAATTAGAGTTGGAGAAACGGTTGGTCACCAAAATCAAGTCATTCATTTTGGAATTAGGTCGAGGGTTTACCTTTATGGGCAATCCAATATCGCTTGGAATATAACAACAAGGAGTATTTTGTAGATATGCTCTTCTTTCATCGGGGATTACGTTCGCTCGTAGCTATTGAACTAAAAATTGGAGGCTTCAAACCTGAATACATCGGCAAAATGAATATGTATCTTTCACTTCTCGATCGCTTAGAACGTGGTGAGAATGAAAACCAATCAATAGGTATTATCCTTTGTGCTGATAGAGACCATTTAGATGTAGAGATAGCTTTACAAGATGTGAACAAACCAATCGGGGTCGCTGAATATCAACTTCTGCTACCCAAAGAAGAGCTTCAAACGCTGCTTTTGAATGAAATAAAAGCCATAGAGGAAGAATCTACGTTTGAAGAGAACTAAGAACCATTAGATTATCCACCCTTGCTGACACAATCAGCCTCGAAACTCAAATTAGGTTTCGGGGCTTAACTTTGCTATTGAATCAGAAAATAAAATAATAACAAGATTTGGTAGAATTGAAAAATACTATTAATTCAAGTCCCCGCAATAATCCCCCACCCTCACCTTCCCCGCCAACACCAACACCTCCCCACTAGTAATCCCCCCTTTACTAATATGTCCGGCAAGCGTGCCGATCTTGCCGCAAATTTGGAAACAGATAAGAACAGACATTGATAAATGATTTATTGAAGTTTGTGCAGTACGCTCTACTACTTCCGTTAAATGGAGCATCCGGATAAACAAGACGGGAAACCGAAGGGGGCAACGGAGACAGGTCATCACTGTTTTTTCAATGATGAAATCAACGTATGACTGCCGATCATGGACGATTACTTCTTCAATAAACTTCTGGTGTTTTTTAGGCAAGGTTGACCATACGGTAAATGCAATTTTATAAATCTTTTCACGTAAATGGTTACGACCTTCCTTCGATATTTTATCAAGACTACGGTTAAACTCGTTCACTTCCGGTACTTTTCCATTTGGGAATAATGCTTCTAATTTGTTTTGTTTCTTCATGATGTATCTAATAGGCATTAATAAATAATTGAGGGAAATCTAAAATAAAAGCAGGGAGACACAAAGTCTATTTTTATATGGTCAACACTTGTGCCTCCCTTTTGTTCTCTATTTGGATAGGTTCAAATCTCTAAGCAAAAACTTCCCAGGTTTAAACTTCACACTCCTACGGGCCGGTATCTTACAGGAAATACCGGTACGGGGGTTGCGGCCTGTACGTTCAGCCTGTTCCCAGGCCTTGAAAGTGCCGAAACCCTGAAGTATTATTTCATCCTCTTTTACCCTCTCTGTCAGTATTGCCTGAAAAGTATTGATAAACTTACGGGATTGATTCTGCGAAATACCCATTTTCTCTGCTAATTCGTTTACTAAATCTGCTTTGTTCATAATATGTTATTTTAGATTCTTGATAAATTATATCTATGCTCTTACATTGTAACTTTACCTGGTATGATTTCAGAGGTTTCGGACACAGCGAATATATCGACCATTATAGGTTATTGGACCATAATCAAAACCACCATTGCCGAAATAAATCCTGCATCGACGAGTATTATCACCAGACCAAACTGTACTACTCCAGTAACCAAGAACACTCTCTTCAATGAATGGTTTAACATCAGAAACTGAATTTACGACTATATCTTTATTTACATATATAGCATATAACTCTATTTCTGTGGGAATACGCCACCCTGATAGATTTTCTTCATCCAGATTGGCGCAATACGTCTGCATATTTTCATAAGTTGCACCTTCCGCTTTTTGTCCTTTTTGAACCTGTATAGTATAAAAACCGGTCATTACCCCTTCATCATAACTACAACCATCCGGAAGTAGAATATTACCATCATAATTAAATGGAGGATATTGCGTTGTATTTCTACACGCTGCTTTATATCTGGCCAACAAATTCGGATCAATTGTTACAGAAACACCACCGGCTGCTTGATTAACCTTTACTGTTTTTGAATGATCACCATTGGTTACAGCAATAGTAAATGTTGCAGAACGGACACTCCCCGTATTTTCAGTTGCATTAAATGTTAAAATCAGCTCTGAACCGTTTGCGATAGAAGAGTCGATCGAGGGAGTGATACCGTTTATTCCGCCAGCCGGACTGACTGTCCAGGGTAGACCGTTGGTTCCCTTTACTTTTACATTACCAGAAGTCGCAGTCCTTTCTAAAGACAGTTCTGTTTCAGACACCGTAAATGTGGAGCCCGATTGTTTAACTGCCACTTTCTTTTCTATATTCCCTGCTGTCACTGTTATATCGCCCAAAATGTCTGTGCTATTGAGATTCACCTCGCTTGTTTTATATCCCAGATTCTGGTCATTTCCATTCGTAGTTTCCGGAATAGTACCGGTCAGGGTCAGCCAATCAGGCTTGGTAACAGAAAAAGATAATCCC
The DNA here is from genome assembly GCF_003463685.1 of Parabacteroides sp. AM58-2XD. Classification (NCBI taxonomy): domain Bacteria; kingdom Pseudomonadati; phylum Bacteroidota; class Bacteroidia; order Bacteroidales; family Tannerellaceae; genus Parabacteroides; species Parabacteroides sp. AM58-2XD. The sequence continues at coordinate 23,097 of NZ_QSDP01000086.1, read as the reverse complement.
GAAGTTCCTTTAAAAGAGAGTGTTCCGGCAGCGTCCTTTGTTGCAGCCAACGTTGTGGGACTGGCAGAAACTGTCAGTGCAGAGGCTTTCTGATTCACCTTAATTGTTCCGGTTGGTCCGCCGATTTCATCCCCGGCACGAACAACTATCTCGCCGCTTCGCGCAGAAGAAGAGGGATTGACAGCGATATTAAAAGTCACATTCTGTGCTTTTCCCGTTGTTTGAGAACCTGAGGTCGCACCAACCAATGTAATCCAGTCACCTTCCGTTACCTTTGCCACCCAGTCCAAGCCGGATGTAGCAACAAACGACGATGTTTGATTATTAGCTGCTTCCGGATTTACTTCCATGCTCGAACCTTCTACCTTGGAACCTACTTGCTTTACCACTATTTCCTCTTTCAAGCCAGTATAGCCTATCTCAGCTATCGATGCACCGGCACTCACTGTTATCTTTCCACTCCGTTCCGAAGCCAAGGGGTTACTGGCTATCGCTTTTATTTTCAATGCCTGCTCACTTCCGAATGCTTCATCTCCTGAAAAAGCCGGATTATCGTCTGCCCAACTCCACCAATCCTCCCCGCTTAAGGCAGCCAGCCATGGTAAACCTTTTGTAGTAGTAAAGGAAGAAGCCCCCTTCCGAACCCTCTGCCGCGCCTAAAGAGATAACATCACTCCCTTTAGACAAGGCGGATCCTTCCTGCGTAATGGTTATCTCCTGATTCTCTCCGTTCACATTTACAGAAAAAGTCACACTCCTGTCTTCGGCTTTCGGATTCGCAGACACCGACTGGAAAGTAACCATAGCAGGCCCCTGATGGCTTACTGTTACCCCAGTTCCGGCAGCCACACCTCCTATCATTGCCAACAACCATTCTTCCAAATCGAAAGACCACGCCTGCCCCGGACGGGCGGTGATCTGCACCTCTTTTATCCCCCCCTTCTCTGCCGGCATCTTTCCCGGATCGACCTCTATTGGCGGTATCTCATTTACCGTAATACGTTCATCGGAAATATCTATACCGACCAACGTCACCTTCATTACATAATGGTAGTTACGCTCGATATTGTAATTATTCATTCCATCACCCGGATAAAAACGGAATACAACATTGTTATATGTCACTCCCCCCTGCACAGCCGTACCCGTCAATTCGATATAAGTAGCATTTGTCACCCCCATACCGATCTTCTTTTTTTCTGAGTCGATTGCGTTCCCATCACTGACAATACCCGCCATATTCTCCGGTAGATACCAATACATGGTAGCACCGCCTCTATCCGCTATTCCGGTATAATCTGTATATGTCATACCTACCAACTGGTTTTCAGGCACATCAACCTGCATTTTCTGCGGAACCGAGTTCAATGTCACAGTATTAGGAGTAAAAGTAAACCCCTCTCCGGCGATCGAATAAGTAAACGATATCTTAGCCACCATACGGGATAAATTCACCCTGATATCCTTTACTCCCCCTTCTTGTACTATCCCGCTCCACATCCCTGTCATTCCACACAGATTACTTTGGGGTAATCCGGTTTCGGTCGAAACATACGTCAACAGCAACTTTTTCAAGGCAGTTTCGGTTGCTATCTCTCCCTGGTCACCCATATTAGTAACGAACCACACATGAGATTCTGAACCTTCTCTATCATGTTTCAATTTAATATTAAGTGTATTGCCTGTTAATGAAGAAATATATTTAGCATACAAAAGCTTACCGCCAACATATTGCCCCACCCAGACACTGGCAATCTTACTTTCCTGTGCCTCTTCCAGCGGAGTAGCTGCACGAGTACCGATCGAATCCGATTCCATAGTGCCATCGGCAGTAAACAGTATGCTGCGGGTTACCGGTATATGGTTTGCCAGGACATTCAGATTAAAACCGGCATCCACTTCTTTCAGCGTAGGCAAAGGAATATCATCATCCACGTCTGCCTGTGTACAACCGACTATCCAAAGTAAAACCAAACAGCCAAACAGGCGAATCCAATGTTTGTACCTTATTTCACTCATTTGTTTCATTATATCCTGTTTTATTCTATTGTCATTTTATATCCGCAATTATTGACCACCGCCAACTTCCCCATCAGTCCACACAATTTCTTTCCAGCTTGCCACAACAAACGAAGTTCCTATTCCTTCATTGATATCCGGGTCAGGATAGGGTTCGTCCGGAGCTCCTACATTCGCATCTGTAAAGAAGATTGTCTCCTTCCAATCCAGTACTGTCATGAACAGGGAGCTTTCGTTGTTCTTCATCTCCAGGGTGAAAACATATCGTTTACCTTCATCGAAAGATATATTTTTATCGATCGTTGCTTTCAACGTCGCCGTTTTATCATCCCTCTGTACTTCGATCTCCACATCAAAAGGTTCCGTATTTTAGGAAGAAGTATTCCTTTTGTCTTGTTCAAACCCAGATTATCGGCATCAGGCTCCACGGGTTCAAATTCTTCCGAAGCAAATACCACTTCCGTTTTATCTCCGGCTTCGCCACCGGTGCATGGAATACCGGTATCTTCACCTACTATAAGAGCTGCACCGGACGAGGATATTTTACTTATGGTCAACCCGGTTGCATACAGTCGGGTGAAAGGGATCACATTCTCTTTGGATGGAGCTACATTGAATACTACTAATGCACATTTACGACTGAAAGTCGCCAAAGTTACCAGACGCGAACTTGCCGATATAGTTACGCCACGGACAAAAGATGTCATTACATCCTCTTTATGAGGAATATCTGTTATCTTATACGTCCCATCAACACTTTTTGTCAGTTTCCTTGCCGGAGAAACAGCATAAAAATCATACACTCCTCCCCTGACAACCATGCCTTCGGCTTTGCCATCGACCGGTTTTCCCGTATCGTCTACCGAACAAAGTGCCAACAAACCGTCGGCCATGACCTTATAGGTAGCTTCAACGGTGGGAGTCGTCGTAGAAAACGGAACGGGAGAAGCCTCTACCCCTATGCTACTCCTGTAATAAGCAACAATCCGTATAGTTGAACCTTCCGGCAACGGAGTCGGAGCCGGCACTTCTGTGTCTTCTGCACGCGTCAGCACAGCGGGTATCCCCAGGTCGGGTTTAACGAATCCGACCTCTACCAACCGGGCTTCCTCCGGTACAATATCTTCTACCATACCGCAGGCACATCCTGTAAGCAGTCCGGCCAACAAGAGTTCTGGCAAAAATAATCGTGTCAACATCCGTTTCATTTTCTCATTTATTATTCGACAGGAATATCCACTGAACCGCCATCGTTCCAACCGGCCACTTTCACATCTGCTATCTCGATCCCTTGCGGCGACATACGGATATTATAGATGTAGTTGTATCCTTTTTCCCAACTGGCGGTAAATGTTCCGAGAACGTCACTGTCGGCTCCCGGAACCATATTAAACGTACGACCGTCATCGAGTGTCAGCTCCAGAGAGATACCTACATTGCTGACAGGAATAACCAGACCAAAAGCCTGTACCGGGACTTCCGACGCTACGTCTGTACTGGTTCCTACCACGCGTTTATCACCTCCAGCCGTAAATTGCAGCAGATCGACAGGCGTTATTGTTCCGGTTGTTTCACCCGTTACCAGACTCAATTGGGCGGCAGCAGACTTTTTGAATCCTCCGTTACTTTTCAATACGATTTTAGCCACCCGACAACCGGCAAAAGAAGAACCTGCATTAACTTCCAGTACACGGAAACTCACTTTTGCCAATGCATGATTCATCGTCAAAGAAACCTCCGGATGCCAACGATCTACCTGATCCGCAGCCGTGCAATAAAGGTAATCCTCCTGGTCGGTTTCCCATTGCACATCCGTTGCTGCATCTACCGTTGCGTTACCGTCAGAAAAGTAGAACTTCTGCTCGTCCAACACCTTTACACCATTCATTAAAAGAGCTTTCGGAATGCCTGCGAGCGAAACACTCTTTTCTGCCGGAGCATAGCCATAAACTGTCCCTTTCTCCGAATACAAAAGAAGCGTTTCCTCTCCTTCTGCCAGTTCCCAGAGAGGAGGACTCCCTGCCGGATTGTATACGAACTGCTGGCTACCGACAGCGTTGTTGTATAAAATCTCCGTACCACTACTATTCTGTTTCGTCACGCAAATGCCTATCCCGGTCAGCGGGTTCGGGTTCCTATTCGTTTCCCCGGGGCCGCCCGTTACGACACTTCTCGACTCTACCTCCATCCACATGCCCAGATTCTTCACTCGAAAAGGAACACCCTCTTCCGGATCGTCGCCACCAGACCCCGGCAAAACGATCTCTGCCTCTGTACACGCAGTACACAGTAACAAAAACACAGGTACTAATCGGTATAAGAATGGTTTCATGGGATTTGTCTTTTTTATTATTAATGTATTACAATGAAATATCCGGTTGTTCGTCTTCCACCCAGTCTTCCACAGTTACATCCATCACTGTCAACTTATTACGGCCGGCAGAGAACGTATCGATGCAGTTGGAACCCGCCGTCCATTCATGAGCCGGCAGAGTAACCGTATATTCGACAGGCGTATTACCACCCTCCTGGAGGGTTATCACTACATCGATTTCATTATCGCCAAAACCAGCTATCGGATAGACGATTGCACTGACTTTTTTAGATACGGCCTGTCCGGTCGTAGTTTTATCTCCGATAAATACTTTGTCGCTTTGTTCTCCCTCCTTGATCTGCTTCATCAGGACGTAATTCGTAATTGTACGGCTAAGTGCTCCGGTGGTTGAATTATCGCTTATTGCGCCATCTGCCAACGCCATCTTGCCGGTTCCGGTTTTAAAAAGATTGGAGCTGTTTTGATGGTTCTTGATTTCAAACTTCGTAAAATTCACATCATTATCACTCAAGTTGCCACCATCGTACACACGGAAAGATACCATCGCCATGGCATGCTTCATGGCCAGGTTGATCAGGTAGCCGGGGTTATTCGCATCGGTATTATTCGGGCCACTCTCCGGATCGAAAGGTATCTGCCCTTTGGCACGGCCGTTGTTTACATTCCGGCCACCCTCCGTCCCATCAAAATACAGGTAGTCTTTTTCGGTTGTTAAAGACAGGCTTACCCCCTTGTTTTTGTTAACTGACCATGAAGTGGCATTCCAGATTTTATTCGCATTATTTGCCGAAGCATCCATCTCTCCGCTAGCAATAACTGTGATCGGGATTTTAAGATCGGATTCATTGCTTATACTTAGCAGGCTACTCAGTGCATTTACATCATACGGATAATAAGCATATACCTTACCTACCGTTTCTTTCAGATAATAAGGCTTTTCATTCTTGGGGTCATAGCTAAGACCTTTCTCGGTAATCGAAATCCAGTTCTCACCTTTTGCATCTCCCATATACCATACATGAGGGCCGGTATAGCCGGAACTCGATGCATCGGAAGAATACCAGTCAGTTGCATCCGAGTTGGTCACCACTACTCCCAGACCGGGAGCTGTGTTATAATCCGTATAGGTAATCGCGCTGCCGCTCACCACCGATTTCGTTGCCGTCCTCGTTCCGGCTTCCACTTTCAGGTTCGGGTTGATACCCAGTGCCACCTGGCCGTCACCGCCACCCGGTTCCGGCTCTATTCCTGTCTCTGTTTCCGAGCAGCTTACCGCTGTCACAAGGGCTATCAGCATGACCCACTTTGTCGTGATCGTTTTCATTTTCATTCGTTTTAAAAGTTTTATTTCCTGTTTATTCATTCGTATTTTATCATATCGGCATCTCCCTTGTTCATCCTCCATCCACGCTTCCACACTGACATGCGTGGTTTGTATGTTGGCTGCTCCGGAGAAAAAGAGCGAGACGATATGGCTTTTACCGGTTTGAAAACCGCCCTCTATCCGGATGAAAACATCGGAGAGGGTTTCTTTCTGGTTGCCATTGCCGTCTTTCGTTGTCGTAATCCGAAGATGGAGCAGATGAGCCGCTGTCCCGTCCACCGGGAATGCCGGAAGAAGGAGACAGCCTTGTGCCTCAGGAGGCGATCCGTCGGACGCTACCTGAGGGATTAGCAGACCGGCAATATCCTGCACCGGGAGGGTCTTTATATCTTCCGCCACGGATATATCCGTCAGACGGGGCGTTTCCGCTGACAAATCCAGTTCCTGAAGGGTATGTACATCTGCCGCTTCGATCGTTTGTATCGTTCCCCATGCATCGGCTCGGTCACTATAACAGACCAAGCGGACCTGAGTCAGCAAATGACGGAACGTACAGGTCGTCACCGGAACATAGCCGTTTCCCTCGAGGATTCCCGTTGCCATGATATCCGTCGTTCCGTCTATGCAGAAGGTTACTTTGCCCGTTCCTGCATCGGTTGTCGGCTCCCCCTTCGCCGGATAATAACCGTGCAGGCGGATATGACGGTCATCCGCCGGGTACGACTGCGACTGGGCAAATACAATCGGGCGGTTCCCCCTTCCACCCTGACGCACAGCCTCGTGTACAGCCCACCCACTGTATGCACCCATTGAAACCGCCGATTCATCCTGACGGGCAAAGCTAACCTTCAGATCCTGTTCATAGCCCGAGCCGATTATCCCGCGCGTCGACGCTCCGATCGCACCTTCCAGGCAAACTACCGTTTCCGGAAGCGGAGGCGGTATAGGATTGCTGTCCGAACAGGCGGCAAGGTCCCAAAGGATGGCGATGGATATGAATGCTGCTACTATGAAGTTGTTCATGACTCTATGGTTATTCTCGGGGGGTTACTATTGTACTGCCGCCGTTTCCCGGCAGCCACGGGGCGATACCGGATTCTACCGCTATTTTACCGTCCTCCGTAAAGGTGAGCGTGATCAGATGCGGATAGCCTGCTTTCACTCCTTCACCGATATTCGAGACTGTGACATTCAGGGTTTTCGCATTCCCATCATATGTTCCTTTCACTTCCAGAGAGACAGGCAGACTCTCCGTTCCCATATTGGCCGTCGGGTAAAGCAGCAGATAACCGGTTGGCGGAGTTTCGGCATCTAAAGCAGAGATCATAGAAGGACAGTTCTTAACTGTCAGTGTCTGGTCGGCCGTACCCGTGACCGTTAGTTTAGCTCCGCTTGTTTTATCCAGCGATAGCTTCAATCCCGTGGCTACATTTTTTACTTTAATGGAAGCGACCGCCGTCCATCTGCTGATCGCACCAGCTGAACCAACACACTTGAACTGCAACTGGGTTAGCAGGTGGCTGAAAGTAAAAGTCTCGAACTTATCGACCAGCGAACCGGTCTGCACACCTGTCACCATGATGTCCTCGTCGCCCGTTATAGTGTAAGTGACGCTGGTGGGGTTGACGGTTCCGCTCGGTTCCTTGCGGGGATAATAACCAATCAGGACAGACTCTCTCTCTTCCGCCAGATAGATTTGTTCCGGCTCAAAAGTCAGCGCCATATTACCCGTACCACCTGTACGGACTGCGTCGATAGAGGTCCACGCAGCACCCGTTGCACCGGGGTTATCCAAACGGGCAAACGATACTTCCAGGTCATTCGTATAACCACCGCCGATCACCGCACGGGTAGCCTCAGCTATTCCGGCATTCACCTCTATTACTTTAGCCGCTCCATCCGTCACCGGCTCTTCCATGTCGGTGCAACCTCCTACCAGAATAGCCACCGACAGACTCATAATAAATAATTTCCATCTTTCCATATTATACCAGTGTTTTATCGTTATTATTACTATCGTTTTCATTTCGTTTCAAGGAGTAACCACACCCGAACCGCCGTTACCCAGTTTCCACTCCTTCAGCGTGATCGTCAAACCGGACATTTCATCATAGCGGACAACCAGATCCAGTATCACATGTGTCGTAATTCCGACAGCGAATGCCTCTTTCACCTCATTCGTTATATCCGTGGATGAAGTGATTTCCTTTCCGTCTGCCAGTGTCATCGTTAGGATCAGGTCGACCATTTCACAGCTTTCCTCACCCGAAGACAATCCAAACAGGTTCAAGGTTGATGTATAAATGCCAGGTCCGGTCTCTTCCGGCTCGAACGTCATAAAGGCCCGCGTATCGAATAGCGGCTTGCCGGAAGGTATATGAACCCGTGACGAAACACCGGTCAACCTTCCCGACAAGACCGCCGGAACGACATCATCCTGATCCCTTCCTGTGACTTTTATATTCATTTCCAATGTACGTACAAGATTCACCACAGACAATTCCTTTGCCACGACTTCTCTGCCACCCACCTCGATCAGGTCTAAACCCGCCCCGTAAAGGTTACCTGGGCAGGCTATCTGCACCGATGAAGATTTCAGGGAAGAAAGCCGCTGAGCCCTTCCGCAGGCTTCCTTATAACCCTTCTCCATTTCAAGCGTGCCCCCCGTACACCCCCTGTTACAGACAGCTACCCGGTAACAACCCGAAGGCAACGTACCTTCATACCCCGAAACGTCCCCCGTACGGATAATCGGACTATCCAAACCTTCCGGATAGAAATACCACGTCGTATTCTCCGGGCAACCACTGTCAGGGCGACGAAGCAGTAAACGTACTTTTCCGTTCTTCTCCCAATCCTCGTCCGTCATACGGTATGCGCAGGATAAGACCGCCACAATCCATACGGCATATATCATCCAACCCACCAGTTGCTTTATACGATATTTCTTATTTCTTTTATTCCTTTCCATCTTCCTATCTGATTTGAAAACGGTACGACAAACTGATCCGAAGTCCCAGCATAAATCCCGTCGAGGCAAAACGGGTTTCCAAATAATTCCGGTCATCCGGCGCGTCATAACGGTATTTCTTCCCATCGAAGACCGAACGGTAACCGGCACGTACACTCAGCCCCATCCCCAAACCTCCGGCCAGGGAGAAACGATACCCCATCGACAGGCCCGCCGACCAGATATACAGGGTTTTGTTCCATAGACATTTCTTCTATCCTTACAGACCCGGTTAGCTGTCTTTTACCTCCTTTCTCCTTCTGTTCTTTAATTTCTGCTTGTAATCCGGTTTCTGCAGAAGCAACCGTTTTTCCGATTGTCTCTTTATGCTTTGTTACCCTCCGCACTGTTTCCCTGGTTGTTACAGTGGTGGCTAAAGCAACGTCCTGTTCTTCTTTCCATTTACTATAGCGTACTGTATCCGTCACCGATGCCAGCCGGTAATCTTCCAATTCCGTACGGTCGAAAAGAGGATCGTCGATACGATAGACTTCGCGGTCGTAACCACCAGCTTCTCCACGACGGTACAAATCCACATAAGGGATTGCGCCGTACTCACCGATAGCTGCCTTTACGGCTATCGGATAACGGCTCTCACTGTAATAGATCGAGGTGTTGGCAAACCACGGAAGCGGACGGTATACATTATATATATGTATCTGATCGCGATAGCTGCCGCTACGGTCGATGTAAAAAGCGACACAATCATGAGGGATATCGAAACGGTTTTTCAGATAGACACGGATACGACTGGCACGCAGCGAAGCTTCGTTCACCACTGCATCCTCTTCATAGCCATAAGCATCCACATGTGAAACGATCAAGAGGTGGCTGTCTCCTTTCAGCAGACGGTTGCGGGAGGCATCCAGAAGTTGCCCCATACGCTCTAATTGGTAAGCGTTATCGCCGTAATCAGCCAGGAACAGGTCGCAGTTTTCTTTGAAAGAGAATAAAAAAGATTCCGCCTTATGATAGGTCGTTGTCTGCGCAGTCACTTCCCGCCAAACCAGGCTGAAAAATAACAACAGGCAGAACGCTTTTCTTTGTGATCCTTTTATCCTATACATAATATTATATCAATACCAGTCTTTGATTTTCCGATTTACTTCTAAGGTGCCCCCTTATTTATATAATAAGGGGAAAAGATAAAAAGCACCTCGGTTTTGAGGGGGATTTAATGAATTTTGCCCCTGGGATATTTTGGATTGATGTCTTATTTCAATATTTTGTGGAGTAAAAACATGTAAAAATGAGAACAGTTTTTTTCAAACGGATATTAATAAGACAGCAGTCTTCACCCGCCTTATGTCTTATTCTTTGAAAATTATGATTTAAAGGTCACAAGCAGGGAACTGGGTTAATTAATACAAATTCTATATGTTTTTTTTAGGATTTTACCCAAAAGCTTTGTTTTTCCATAAGATTCTTCCTATGTTTGCAGAGCATTCAAACTCTTTTGCGAAATCCACAAGTTGTAAAGGCTTGGATATGAAACAAAAAGAGAGGAAATTACCTTATTATATAAATAAGGATAATTTATGCAGCCATCAGTTCCTTCACACCTTCAGAAACCCTTTTATTTGCTTCTCCTACCTTACCTGCATCAAAAGCAGACAAGTAAATGCGTGTCATTTTCTCGGAAGAATGCCCCAGGGCTTGGCTGATGATAGCGATCGGTATCCCCAGATGATAAGCCGCAGATGCCCAGCTATGGCGAAAAACATAGGTCGTCAACTTTGCAGATAAACCCAATAAGACCTGCACATCTGCCAGATATTGATTTTCCTGTGCCAGACATTGTTTATACTGTTCATGCGTAGCTCCCTCCTGTAACACAGGAAAAAGATATTTGGAATCCGCCCGCCTGTAACGATTAATCAGTAACTGCATAGGCTCCGAAACTTCCATCTCGATCAGTGCACCTGTTTTTTGCCGGCGATACGACAACACTTTTCCTTCTTCAACCAGGTTCTCCCCTCCTAGACGAACGATATCCGCAAAAGGCATACCGCAAGCCAAAAAAGAAAACAGGGCCATATCCACCGCCAGCTTTTTCTCCGGTTCTTCTTCCAGATCAAGTGCAGCCATCTGCTTAATCACTTCCACCGGAACCGCCCGTTTAACAGTCTCCTCCCGTTGCAACTGCATCCCCTCGAACGGCCGTTCCTCAGGTCGCCCTTTCCACCCCCGGCAAGCACGGTTGTACATCGCCCGTAGATTACTAATATAACTATTCACCGAATTCACACGCAATTTCTTTCCCTTCAAGTACAAGAAAAACTCCTGCACAACATCCTGCGTCACATCTCCCAGCAACCCGTTCTTTCCTCTCTCACGAATGAATGCTGCAAAATGATTTCGGGTAGCACGATACAAATCGGCCGTGCTTTCATCCCCATTACTACGCTTCTGCTTTTCCTGCTCAAGCATCAGCCTGCAAAAATCTTTATTTCTCATAACTTATTCCTTCTTTATCGTTATTAATCAAAAAGATAAAGATAAACATTCAGGGCTTGCAGATTGTTCGATTTTCGCTGTTTTAGCTAACGGCACTATCTCTAAAAAAGCATGTTTCAGAAAGAAAAGTCCTATTCCCACCCTCATTTCCGACCTTCATTCCTACCCTTACACAGATTCATCACAATGATTCTTCCCAATCATCACAATACCTTGTGGAAGTCATCACAATGACTCCATGCACTTATCACAATGAACTGGACTAATCATTACAATGAAATTTTTAACATTACAAAATATTAGGAAATTTACTTCGTGATTATCGCATAAAACGGGGTAATACACCTTTCAGAAAGCTGGAAGGTATTTCCGGACAGTTTATTTTCTTGTAACAGATTGCTGCTGGTTTTGTCCTATCTCTGTCATCTACTCTAAAACATTGCAATGATTGTATTTGCAACTATCTAAATGTCAGCACCAAAAAGAAAATTCCCTCAATCCGTCATTATTAAACTTCGGATTGAGGGGATAAATGCTTTTGAACTGTCCTTTACCTTTATATATAGCAAAGAAAGAGTATATGAATTAACAGAATGTCAAAAGGATATAAATTCTAATTCTGATTCTTCAAACAATAGATAAGAAATTCTCTATACTAAATTAGTATAGGTTTGATATTAGGGCTTTGCATCTTTGATGTTGAAAAAAGGCCGCAGCACTCATTTTTCTTTGAACAAGTTGAGCATGTATCTATATAAGTTACTTTCCAATCGGAAATAGATTTCTTTGCAAATTTGTATAGTGATGGCTTTAGTAAGCAGAGTGGTATGTTAAAAATAGAAACATCCAGGTTCCACTCTGCTAAATTATGACTGCTTTTTCAATCTCCACCAAATAATCAATCGGATCAATCCAAATTTTATTATGATTTTTAATAGAATATCCTGTATCTTCCAATCCCATAAATGATATAGATGCGACGAATGGTAAATTTCTCCAAATAAATTCAGACAGTTGTGGGAGTCTTCGATAATTCATTTTATTGATAACAACTCGTAGTTCTATATCTGCTCCAATATTTGCAAGGTTGTATAACCCCTTCATTGTTTCTATATATGAATCTTTTACTTGAGTTATCGCATCATGTTCTATCGAAAAATCTGAATGCAATGGAATACCAAACAAAAGATTAGAAAATTCAACAAACATTCTAGTATATTGAATATCCGAGAATGCTCTTCCATTAGTCAGTATATGTATCAAACTATCTGGATAACGAAGTTCTATGTATTTAATTAGATGTACTAATTTTTCTTGTAGTAAAGTAGGTTCCCCACCAGTGATTCCAATATCTGTTAGACCATTAGGAGCATTATCTATAAGTCTTATATTCCTTTCAAAAAAGAAATCTATATCATCCCTATTCAATGGCGGCTGTGCGCACATTAAACACCTGTTGTTACATTGAGAAGTAACAAATAATGAGTTGTCGTTGGAATTTATATCAAAATCCATTTTCATTTTTATTAATCCATTGTTTGAATATCGGCATAACCCTATCATACTCATTCTGAATCAAATAAAACAGATAGGTGATAATAGTTTTATGCTTTTTACAAAATGAGGAAGTAGGACGAAAGCCATACATATCATTTTGGGTAGAATAATTTCGTACTGGGTCAGCACCACAATAAGATTGAAAAGCACAATCAGCACATCCTGCAATAAACTCAGTTCCCGCGATTAAGGCTATTTGTTGAGCTTTTTTTCCATAAAATAGATTTTCATACTTATCTGTAACATGTCCTAGCCTGAATGTATAATCATGATACTCTGCTAACATCCTTGATTCGTCAGATGCATAGACATAACCATCATAATTATAAACAACAACACTATTTATTATACCAGCAGGAGATTGCAAATCAACAAATCCAGTTGTAAAGGGAGTAAGCATCTTACGCAATAATATAGCCGTAAACTCTTCTACAAAAAAGTCTCCTCGGATATTGATATCAATAATATAGTTTAATGCCAATTTATAAAAGGTTACAAAATTCTCAAAATACAAATCCCAACTTGTATTATTTAGAGCTAAGCCATAAGGATTTAGAGGACGAAGAAATATACTATTAAAACCATTTGATAAATAATTATCGATAATTTCTTTAGGATAATTTAATGACAACTCCGATGTGGTCATTAATGCAGAGACTCTATCTGTTCCTAAATAATTTCTAGCTTTACTTATGCCTTCTATTACACGCTTATAGCTATCAGTTTTTCCTCTGTTGTGATTGTGTATAAAGGCTGGACCATCCAAAGATGTTGAAATAAGAATATTATACTCTTTGCACAGGCATAATATTTCTTCCGTTAAATTTACAGAGTTTGTACATAGAACATATGTTATCTGCTTTTTGTACTTTTCATTTAATTCTACTGCTCTTTCTACAGCCTTTTGTAGTAGAAGAAAAGGTAAAGAAGGTTCACCTCCTTGAAATTCCATTGTGATAGAGTGTGATGGACTTTGAAACATTAAGTCTATGGCTTTAAATAGACACTCTTCACTCATATCATATTTAGTCTCACTACTCTCTTTACTAGATGCTTGACAATAAATACAATTTTGATTACATCTCAAGGTCAAAACAAAAATATGTAATGATGTGAATGAATCGAGAAAGGCTTTTTTAGTCCTCAGCCTTGTCGCCATATTATCTATTAATTCAGGTATGGGGTGTTCTGATATAAAAAAGTTAACAATTAAGTCTTTGTATATATCTTCTTGTTTATTGAGTTGACGATTGATTATTCTTTCAACAGTACCTATTGGAGCAAATATAAAATTCCCCAACTCATTGACTAGTAATTCTTGTTCTCCAATTTTTTCAAATTGAAATGGTAATAAACAATAGCGAATTTTTCATTCTAATACTATATTAAAATGTTCTCCAATTTTTTCAAATTGAAATGGTAATAAACAATAGCGAATTTTTCATTCTAATACTATATTAAAATCCTCAAAATCATCATTGTTAGCGAAAGCTTTTACATATAAGATGTTACGAATGTCTTTAGTTTCATGTATAATCAAATCTCTATTTTTGTAATCTATTAAGTCTTGATTGAACTTACTAGTTAGCTGTTCAAACGTGTAAGAAGTTTTTACAGAGGATTTGGGTTCAAGAGTTATTTCGTATATACTGTCACTTACTTTATCCCAGTAAATAATAAAGGAGTCTGCGTACCAATACAACGCTTTTGTTATTACACATTCACTAAAGATATTTGTGTCAATTGTAAAACAAAACTTATTTTCAGATTTTACTTCAGCTTTAACCATAATCGATAATTATTTTTTCAAAAAATAAACAGTTTGAGTTTCTACAATGCCATCTGCATCTATTCCTATTGCTTTTTGAAAGTTAATTACAGCTTTTTCAGTTTCTTCATCAAAGATAGAATTTCCTTTTATTAGATTTCCTGATAAATATCCTTTGTCTATTAGAATATTCTTGAGTTGTGTCACATCGTATCCCTGCATCTGTTTTTTAAGTACGCGATCCCCTAAATTGTATTTACGAGAGTTTACATTTACAGTTTCATCATTTATTTGTTCTATACGCTTATTAATTGTTTCAATTGTTTTTTTACCAACAATACCGTCTACAACCTGATTATGATCATTCTGAAACTTTTTGATTGCATTTTCCAAATTGGTAGAATATACGACATCCCCTGAATAATTTTTTTCTATATCGGATTCTGTAATGTATCTTATTTTAAGTAATTTATTCGCTAACTCAGCTACATCCTTACCCGAAACACCACTAACAAGGGTTCTTTCTCCCAGTGAGTAAGTTGTTTTTGAATAAGTAGTTGTATTGGTTTTATATGTTGAAGAACTAGAACTTGAAGAAGAAGAACCGCCATAACTTCCATAACTACTTGATCTATGTGAAGAATGAGATCTATGTGAAGAATGTGAACGGTGACTTCTATGCCCTGCAATTAGATATGAATTATCATTATGAATTTTAAGTACATATTTTTGGGAAAGATCATTTTTCTTTCCTTGCTCAATATTATCATTATTATCTTTACTTATTTTAGAAAGATCATAAGATATAGCATTAGCATCATTGGATGAAACTAAGGATGCAATAGATGTCAAAAAAATACCTTTCAAAAGTTTCTCAAATTTCGATTTCATGGCTGTATAGCAATTAATATTTATGGTAACAAATATACTATATAATAATTGAAAATTAAAAGTTCATGAATAACATTTTTTCAATTTATACATTTTACAATTTAATCGTATCATTACATGTAAAGAATTAGTATCATCGCTTCGACTTGTACTTGCTCTTCCTACTCAACGAGAACAACATTCTTCTCCTGAAATGTTAAAGAGCACCAAGTATTTTCATTGACAAAAAGTAATGCTAGTATCCACTAGAAATTGATTTCAACTATATTATTAATCATTACTCTACTTTCCACTCCTCTATATTGCGAGTCTTTGCACTAAAATTCACTCCTATCTTGATTAATTTACGGGGATCGGAAGCAAAAGGAAGTGCATAGCCTTTTTCATTGATCTGGCGTAAAGCCTCGTCTGCTGTTCCATTCAATTTGAATTCCATCAAGTAAATAAAACGATCCGTTTGCAAAACCCAATCAATACGGCCTTCCGAAGTATGGTATTCTGCTTTTACATAGAAACCAATCAATTTGAACACAATAAACAGGACATTCTGATAGTGTAACTCCAAATCACGAACCAACTCATAAGGAGTATCGGCAAAAAAACTTTGCAGATGGCAGAAGAAGGAATCATAATCGCCGGAACGTATCTCACGAACAAACTTCTGAATATGGAAAGAAGAATCTACTTTATCCGTATTGGCATAGAAAGGAAGCAGATATTTCATAAAGCCCTCCTCCACTTCACGATTAGGAAATCCCAGACGATAAATACCAAATTCACGATCATATCCTTTGATTGTCAAATATCCACTCTGATAAATCACAGGTATTGGATTAACAGATGTGGAGTCAATGCTATTCAAAACATCGGCATCCGTTTCCGTATGCGCCATGTTATACAAGTCATAATGAGAGTGTTTTAACAATTTTACCAGATAGGTTGGTGTACCTGTTTCAAACCAGTAGCTACCAAACTGCAAATACTTAAAGGTATTAAGCAAACTGAGAGGATTATACATACTGGGACCATTCGGCACAAAATGATAACCGTCATAACATCCTTTTAATTCTGCATAGACTTCTTCATTTGTTAAAGAAAGAGATGAGGCAAGAGCTTTAATATCTTCATCAAAATATTCGTGCAATTCCTCTTCTGTAATACCACAAATAGAAGCAAAAGGTCCTTTCATCGAAATATCGTCTAAATTATTCAGATCGCTGAACACACTCACTTTCCCAAACTTAGTTACCCCTGTTAAGAAAGCAAATTTGATATCCCCGTCCATACTCTTCATCACACCATAAAAAGCTTTCAAAGTATCACGATATATCTCTTGTAGTCCATCATTATCCAATGCCTGCAACATCGGCTTATCGTATTCGTCAATCAAGATACAACACGTTGACCGGTCTGCTTAGCAGCCCTGCGGATCACTCCCTTAAAGCGAAGCGAAAGTGTTGTTTCATCTTTTCCACGGCCATAAAGTTCTTCCCACTGCGTCAACTGATTACTTAACAAAGCATCCAAACGTTCGGGACTATCGAATTTTTCAGCATTCAAATCTAAGTGAAGTACAGGATATTCCAACCAATCTTTTTCCAGCTTTTCGATAGCTAAGCCTTCAAATAACTCCTTTTTCCCCAGAAAATAAGCTTCCAAAGTAGAAATAAGCAAGCTTTTCCCAAAACGGCGTGGACGACTCAAAAAATAATAGCGGCCCGTTTTCACTAATTGATAAATCAGTTCTGTTTTGTCAACATAGATATATCCGTCCTGACGAAGACTTTCAAAATTCTGTATACCGATAGGATAAAGCTTTGCCATAATTCATCTGATTGAAATAATACCTTTTACGCAAAGTACACAATAAAGATCGGCATTTACAAAAAAAGAATAGGTTAATTAGAGGTATTCAAATCTGATATATGAAAATTCCTATACAAATTGAGTTGACTCAAATTAGGTATGATGTCCTTAAAGATTTCTTCGCAGAGCATCATACTTTTCTTGTTATTACATACTTAACAACCATTTCCATATCGGAAGGACTTCAATTGTTTTTCCGCTCATTTCTATCGTTCGTTCCGTATCGCGGGTAATAATCAATAGTTTCTTACATTCCAAAACTTCGGTAATTTTTAGCAAGGCTTTTATTTCCCGGTCAAATGTTCCATCGCTATTGTCGAGATTGTAACAAACCTGAATCACAGTGTAATCGTCGGGAATATAGAAGTCAACCTCAATACCTTGATTATAGAAATAAACAGCATCATTTCGCCCGTATTTACGCAGTAGATTTACGGCCACCATATTCTCCAATAAAAAAGTATTCCCATCCAATAAAAAAAGATTCAGAATGCCGTTATCTGTAAAATAATACTTGGGTGAAGTTTCCTTATCGACCAATTTACCCGCTATATTCTGGATAGGATTAATAAGCCACGCATCTCTAGCGTATTCCATGTAGTTAATGACTGTTTGCGTTCCTACCTTTGCCCCAGTTGACGATACAATATTTGCTATCCGGGTAAATGACAAAGGCTGCTTGACACTTTCAGCCAATTTCTTGAACATGATACGTAAAGCGAATGTGTTATCTATCGTATGACGGGCTGCAATATCCCCCAAATAGATTTTTTGGTAAACACTGGTCAAGTAATCTCGTTTAACCAATAACTCAGCTCCTTCCGGGAATCCGCCAAAATAGAAATAGTCATTGAATTTTCGTAATACTTCGGCTTTGCCTTCCGTAGACAGCAGATGATTGGTAGTAGCAGGAACATTGTTTGCCGTCAAAAACTCTTTAAAAGAGTACGGATAAACATCAATAGGAATATAACGTCCACCTAAAGTTGTCTGAATATCTTGACTTAACATTTTGGCATTGCTTCCAGTAATATAAACCCGATGTTTGGTATCAGCCATACGACGGGCAAATTTTTCCCATCCAGAAACGTTTTGTACTTCGTCCAAAAACAGGATAGGTTTCTTTCCATACATTTCTAAATGAACCTCCAACAACAGATTTAAATCTTCTGCTTTCATTCCGGTAAGACGTTCATCTTCAAAATTGATATAAAGCATTTCATCCCATTGTACACCTTGTGCTAGTAGTTGCTGCATCCGTTGATATAACAAGTAAGACTTTCCCGCTCGCCGAATACCCACAAAAACATAGTTTCCAAACTCCTCGAAAGTAAAATTTCGAGGAATCACCTTATATTTGGGGACTTCCACTTGATTGTCGGCGATAACCGTTTTCAAAATATTTTTGTCCATATCTTCCTGTTTTCATTCTAGTCACAATACAAAGATAGTCTATTTTTGTTTTATACACAAAACAAAAATTCATATTTATCGTTTTACCGACAGAATAAAACTTATCCTATTCCAAAGTAGGCATCTCTAAAAAAGAAACTAATTCACAATAAGATAGCAACACTGGACAACCTTTCCGGATATATCTTCTCTATATTTGCATGATATAATTCGAATAGTTAATTATGGAGTTGGAAATAGAAAAGAGATACTGCCAAAGTTGCGGAATGCCATTAGATATAAATCAGGAAGAACTTCTTGGGACTAACGGCGACCAAACGAAATGTGATGAATATTGTGTCTACTGTTATCAAAATGGGCAATATACAGTGGATTATTCAATGAAAAAAGTAATTGATGTATGGGTTGAGAATACTGATCTTTTCAATAATCATGTCCATACCCAATATACACCGAATGAACTTCGAACTGTTCTTAACAAAAGATTACCCACCCTTAAACGATGGAAGCAAAAGATTGACACTGAAAATATTTATAATGAAATAATAAATCGGATAAAGGTTTATATCAACAGCCATTTGTTTGATATGCTCAATACCGAACAATTATCCAAAATTGCCGGACTATCAAAGTTCCATTTCCTGCGTATATTTAAAGAGTACACCGGCGAAAGCATAGGAGTTTATATCCAGCGTATACGTTTAGAATATATCGCACATCTACTTTTGACAGCAAACCTTTCTCTGAACAACATCGTGCTGCAAACTAACTATCAAACCAAACATAGCCTATCCAAAGCGTTTAAGAAACGCTTTGGGCTGTCTCCATCAGATTATAAACAGCAATACAAACAAAAGTCCTATAATGAATCACCCATACTTTCAGAAAAAAATCACCTCAAATTAAGAATATTAGTAGTTTAAGTATGATTTATAGAACCATTGATAATACGTGTTCTACGATGAAAGCCTATAAGGATATATGGAAAGAACTACTATCTTTTGCAGAAAGCAATATTACAAAAAGTCCTGAAAACAGATTTATAAGCGTGAGTATGGATGACCCGCTTATTACAGTTTATAACAATTGCCGCTTTCTTATCGGACTTACTGTTAATCAAAAAGTGAAGGCAAAAGGCAAATTCGGAATGATGGAAATACCTGCCGGACATTATGCGGTATTCAAATATGAAGGCGATTATTCCTCTTTACCCGATTTATATAGATACATTTACTTAACATGGCTTCCACAGAGTGAATATCGACAGAAAAACACATTAAGTTTCGAGTTATATATTAAGACTCCGATAGAAGAAGACTATAATAACTTATTGACAGAAATATATATTCCTATTGAAAAAACAACAAAGAAATAATACCATGAAAGAATTACCGGAAAATCAAACATTAGCGAAACAGATCGATGTTACCTTAAAAGGTAGAATTATCACAGAAGTATTCAATGCCACAAAATATCATAAGAATACATTCTATTATGGCGATCCCCTCACTTATGGCAAACTACTTACCGGAAAAGAAATCAAATCTTCCGAAAGTTTTGGTATGTATGTAGATATAATATTGGATAAAGACACAAAAATCAGTTTCGGAGATGGAACAAACCTGAAATACGGTACAATATCGGACAAAATGCCGGATAATTATCAACTATTGCTTACACTTGATGATAATACCTATCTTGCTTTTACCGTAGGTATGTTTGGAGTGATAGCTGCATATACCGGAATATATGACGAAGTATATTACAAAAAAAGCGCAGAAAGCATCTCTCCGCTAAATAGCGAATTCAATGATTCTTATTTTGAGAAGCTATTTGTTGGTTTAAAGCCTAAATTATCGGTTAAAATGCTGTTGGCTGCAAAACAACGCATTCCCGGTTTGGGGAACGGAGTATTGCAAGACATACTGTTCAACGCAAAAGTCAATCCTAAAAGAGAAATAAGTTCATTGACAGATACTGATAAATCAGCCTTATTGCAATCGATCAAAACGACCTTAAAAACTATGGTTCTTCAAGGCGGAAGAGATACCGAAACAGACCTGTTCGGCAAACATGGAAACTATAAAACCATTTTGTCCAGAAATACATTGAATAATCCATGTCCAAGATGTGGTAATTCTATTATTAAAGATACATCTAACGGCGGCGGAGCCGTTTACTACTGTCCTACTTGCCAAAAAATATAAAATATGGATACAAATATAATACAGTGCAGGAATCCGAAGATACCTGCACCATAAATATAAAATCAGGAATCAGCCTTGCGCCTCTTCACCTCTTCCACGAGCTTTGTAAAGGATTTTTCCTTTTTACGTTTTTCATGCTCGGAAGCGGAGAAATGCCAGGCTTCACGCTTTAGTTTCAGATAGCTTTCATACACTTTGATATCTAGCGAACCTTCAGCGACTGCTTCCAGAACAGCACAGCCGGGTTCGTTGGTATGTGTGCAATCCTTGAAACGGCACGATTCTGCATAGTTGGAGATTTCCAGCATTTCGGCTAGTGAATCGGGATTATCTACAGTCAATCCAAACTCACGGATACCCGGAGTGTCGATTAAAACACCTGAACCGTCCATCAAAACCATTTCCCGCCGGGTGGAAGTATGCCGTCCTTTTCCGGTGGACTGGCTTATATCCGACGTCAGCAGCACCGACCTTTCACAAAGTGCATTAACAAGAGAACTCTTCCCTACCCCCGAAGAACCAACAAAGACAACCGTTTCGCCTTCCGATATGGAATCCCGTAACCGGGAGACCGTTTCAGGGTGATGGATACTTGTGAAGAACACCGGCATCCTACGGGTAAGGTGCCTGATTGCTTCCTCTGTCTCCTGTTTATCAAAAGGCAAATCAGCCTTATTGAGTATCAATACGGGATGGATGTTTTCTTCCAAGATCTGAACCATGAAACGTTCCACCCTGCGTATATTGAAATTATCATCGAGGCTCTGCACGATAAACGCCTTGTCAACATACGAAACAATTGCCTGTTTTCCGGCTACCGTTCCATTTCTCTTGCGGTATAAAGTCCGTTCACGAGGTAACATACCGACGATAATGCCTTTGCTATCGTCGAATGGTTGAAACAATACCCAGTCGCCTGTACAGGGCAGTTCAAAGTCAGATTTCCCATACATCATATTTCCCGTCAACTCGCATTGGTACAGTCCGCTATCGGATATAACCTCGTAACAGGTACGATGCACGATGGCTATCCGTCCGTGAGACAATGTATTATATGCCGATTCTTGTTTTAGTTGGTTCAACCGGTCATTCCAACCATACATATTTAAACGAATCATAGCGTTATCTTTTTAGCGATATAAAATACATAGCCGTAGAACTCTTTATACTTGTGGTATAACTCCTCTTCGTGATGTGACATCGCGACAAGTTCTTCGGCAGTTTTATTTCCCGGATATTTGGCCAGAAACTTTTCCCGGGCTTTAACCAACGGTGCAAAATAATGCTCTGTCCAGCAAGTTTCAGGTAAAATAAAAGAAGCGACAGGAAGATACCCAGCCTTTTGTATCAGGGCAACCTGATTGGGTATCGTATCTATTTGCGGATAAGCTTCCATCCAGAAATCATGAATCTCTGCCGGACGTTCTTCAGTAAACCAGGCGCTTTCAGAAACAGCGATATATCCTCCTGTTTTCAGATATTTGCGCCATTCGTTCAGTCCGCGTTCAAAGCCTATATTATAAATGGCTCCTTCCGACCAGATCAGGTCTAACTCTCCCTCTCCGAAAGGAAGGTTGTCCATCGAACCGACGATTCCCTTCACTCTATCCTGGAGATTCAGCCCTCTGGCATTACTGTTGAACCTGTCGATGAATCCCGGAAAAAAGTCAAGACCGGTAATATGTCCCGGTGCATGCTGTGCCAATACCATTGTCTGGCCGCCTGTACCACAACCCAAATCGGCGATAAGGGATTGGTCGGTAAGGTTGTCTATAAAGCCCAATGCTTGAAGAGTCACTTCTGGACTTCCGGGCCCCTGACGTTCTGTATTTAAAAAGTATTCGCAGATTAAATTAAAATCGAATTCGTGAATTGTTTTATTTTCGTTACTCATTTCTTTATATATATAGTATACCCGTGAAAGCATAACAATGCCGTCATCATTGTACACTGATTAAAATTGAATTAATACAATAAGAATTATGCCCGGATAGAATTACCCGAGAATAAACGAAAGGACAACCTGTACAAGGAATACAGATTGTTTACTACACCAAATCCGATTTAAATAGTTTGTTTAACATGCGGCAAAGATACATAATATTTTACTGGGAAGCATGTTTTGCTTATTTTTTATCCATTAATACTTCGTTAAATTTATAACTAATCCGTTGAGAACAAATAAGTTAATTGATAAAATTTAGTACAATAAAATAGGTCAAGTGGCTGATTTTCATTACCTTTAATGGT